>DASYHX010000112.1:0-4409 GCA_035998065.1 Pseudorhizobium sp. | reverse complement strand
CGGCACGGCATGCTCATCGACATAAGCGTTGATGTCATCCAGCGACCAGTCGGCGAGCGGGTTGACCTTGAGAAGACTGCGCTCCGCATCATACTCGACGAAGGGGGTGCTTGCGCGGGTACCGGATTGGCTGCGGCGTAGGCCAGTCACCCATACTGTTGCTCCTGCAAGGGCTTGGGCCAGCGGCTTGAGCTTGCGGACATGACAGCAGGCGTGACGAGCCTCCACACTTTCATAGAAGCCGTTGAGACCATACCGCGCCACATAAGCATCAATGTCAGCCTGATCAGGATGACAACGACGAATGGACAGGCCGAAGCGGTCCTCTGTTTCCTCGATGAGAGAAAGCGTCTCGGGAAACAGGCGGCCGGTCTCCAAGGTCGTGATCTTGATGTCCAGGCGCTCCATCCCGATCGCGGCCGCGATGACCTGATCCTCAATGCCAAGACTGGTTGTAAAAACGGCTGGACCCAGTTCGCTGGACAGCGCCAACCGCCCCGGAAGGTCAAGCGTTCCGAAGCGCGCATCAAGCGTCACGGCGATTTCGGCCAGACGAGGGCCAAAGGCATCCTGCATCGTCATGAGGTTCTTCCATGTTCTTTCGCCGATTATGAACGTTCGGCTCCGGCGAGAACAGAAACAGCGGTTTCATGACATGGCGATGATGAGCAAATCTCTCCCCAAAGTTTCCATCCCGGAGCAAAGCTGGGGCGGCCCGCCACGCGAACCGAGGGCATCACGCTCGCGGCCGATGGTGCTCGACCACCGCCTCCCAGGGCCGCTCATTGCGCGACGAGAGGCACAAGGATGCGGCAGAAATACCTCACCTTCAGCTTCTACGACATTCTTGTGACGCAACGGGGAACAAAACCTCGTGCGCCGAATTCGACACCTGTCCCCCTCGATATGGAGAGCAACATGGCAATGTCGGCGCATATCCACGTCAAACCCGAGGATCACATCCTGACACTCCAGGAAGCGATCGAGCCGGTCTACAATCGCCTGGCGCTGGAATGCGAGGCAAGGATCGTCGATGCTGCCGTGAAGGCCGGCTGGTCGGCCGACGAAGCAGTGGCCGCAATCGAGGATCTACGCAAGCGGGACATTCTCGAAAGCAGACACTGAGCAATGGCTGCGATCGCTGCTTAGGCCGAAGAAGGCCAGAAAAGCACCTCGAAGCCTTTGGCTCTCATCACCGGCTGCGCCACGCGTGTGGCCACACGGACAGGGAGAGCGCTTGTGGCAGCTGAATGGCCCATGTTCATTCTGCAATCTATCGCCGTCTTCGGCCTTGTCGGAGCGCTTTTCATTCGCGCCTAAGCACATGGGCTCCACCCGGTGAGCGTATGGCTTCTTCGGGATGCGCACGTGTTCCAAGTCGTCGAGACAGGTCTTGGTGCCTCCTCCCGGAACCGGTGCACAACATAAGCCACCGGGCGATCTTCATGAATCCTACATCATCCTGACATGGCACCTTCATGAACCGTCGCTAGTGACCCCTCAGCTAAAACAGGGGACACAGGATGCGACTGACGAACCTCACTCGGGTCTTTGGGCAGCGGACGGCAGTCGATGCCGTCACCTTGGACATCCCACAGGGCCAGATGGTCGGTGTTATCGGCCGATCGGGAGCCGGCAAGTCCACTCTGCTGCGCATGATCAACAGGTTGACCGACGCATCGTCGGGAACCATCCATTTCGAGGATCTTGAAGTCTCTGGCCTGCGCGGCAGCGAGTTGCGCCGCTGGCAGCGCGATTGTGCGATGATCTTCCAGCAGTTCAACCTCGTGCCGCGCCTTGACGTTCTAACGAACGTTTTGCTCGGCAGGCTCAACCATCGCTCCACCGCGATGAGCCTGCTCAACGTCTTTACCCGCGAAGAACGCATCATGGCCATCGCCGCGCTGGAACGGCTGGGTATCGAGCAGACGGCCCTGCAGCGCGCGGGAACATTGTCTGGAGGACAGCAGCAGCGTGTTGCGATCGCGCGGGCGTTGATGCAGGCACCGAAGATGGTGCTAGCGGACGAGCCGATCGCCTCCCTCGACCCGCTGAATGCGAAGATCGTCATGGATGCCCTGCGTGACATCAACGAGCGCGAAGGCATCACCGTGATCACCAATCTCCACACGCTGGACACGGCCCGCTCCTATTGCGAGCGCATCATCGGCATGGCCGCCGGCCGCGTCGTCTTCGATGGCACGCCTGCGGAACTGACAGCGGGCGCCGTTCACGCCATCTACGGCTCCGACCGTGACGGCGCCGGCATCGACGAAACGATGACTTCCACAAGCATCAACATTCCGGCGGCTTCAGAGAAGGCCGCACGCCAATCTGCCGGCATCGGCGCCCTGGCCGCAGCCAGCGCCTGATCCCGCACGATCGATCGTAACGCCCGCGTCAAGGGCACCTCATGCAACAGCAGTCCGGGGGACCGGACGAACAGGAGAGATCTTATGCTGAAGAAAATTCTTCTCGCTACGGCGGCCGTCGCCGCGCTTGCCGGCAACGTGATGGCCGAAGACCTCAAGGAATTCCGCATCGGCATCATCGGTGGTGAAAACGAAGCCGACCGCCTGCGTAACTTCCAGTGCATGGTAGACAAGCTCCCTGCCGCCATCGGTGTCGAGAAGGTGTCGCTGTTCCCGGCCGCGGACTATGACGGCACGATCCAGGGTCTTCTTGGCGGCACGCTCGACTATGCCGAACTCGGAGCCTCTGGCTACGCGAAGATCTACCTGGAGAACCCGGAGGCCGTTGAGCCGATCCTCACGACAGTGCAGACGGACGGCTCCATGGGCTACCACTCGATCATGGTTGCACGGAAGGATTCCGGCATGACCAAGGTCGAGGACATCCAGGGCAAGAAACTTGGCTTTGCGGATCCGGACTCCACCTCAGGGTTCCTGATCCCCACCGTCACCCTGCCCGAAGCGCTTGGCGGAAAGCCGGTAAAGGAAGTGGTTGCCGAGACCGGTTTCGGCGGGGGCCACGAGAATCTGGTTCTCGAAGTACTGAAGGGCACCTTCGATGCCGGCACGACCTTCGGTTCGGGCGTCGGCGACTTCAAAGACGGCTACTCTTCCGGCAACCTTCGCAAGATGGTCGACAAGGGCGTCCTCAACATGGATGACCTGGTCGAACTCTGGAAGTCGCCGCTCATACCGAACGGACCGGTTGTCGTTCGCGCATCGATGAATGACGACATGAAGGCAAAGTTCAAGGCGTTCATGATGGAACTTCCAAAGAACGACCCGGCCTGCTTCTCCGCCATCCAGGGCGGCGACTTCACCGGTTTTGCTGAAGTTGACGTCGACTTCTACAAGCCGATCATCGACGCCCGCAAAGCAACCATCGGCGGCTGATCCGCCGCTCTATCAAGGCCGCTGAACTGCGCGTTCCGCGGCCTTTTCTTCAGCCGCAGCTTCATCAGGGTAGCCCGAATGCCGACGTCCGTCATCAAGCCGACACTCAGTGAAAGTGGAGCGCTGGTCGAGCGCCATTGGCAGCAATTAGCCGGTCAGCGCCGCTTCTACACATTCGTCTCCGGCGCTCTCCTGCTGCTGGTCGTGTCGGGGTCGCTGTGGTTCGCTAACGAAACCAACGCTGGGAAGTTCTTCGACCGCCTGCCGTACTTCTTCGATTTCGTTGGCCAGTTGATCCCCAGAGACGGCATGGAAGTCTGGCGCGCGCTTTTCGACCTGCCTTCCCCCTATGACGACGGCAGCCTGAAGTACAACTATCCCGAAGGGCGGCTGTACCTGACGGAGAACTTCTATCTGCCGGAATACGTCCATCAGATGCTCGTGACCCTGAACATCGCCATTGCCGCCACGGGCATCGGCTTGATCTTCGGTTTCATGTTGTCCTTCCTCGCGGCGAAGAACATGACGCCTAATCCCTGGATACGAGGGCCGGTTCGCCGCCTGATGGAACTGCTTCGCGCCTTCCCGGAGGTCGTCATAGCGGGTTTCTTCCTCGCCATCTTCTCTCTCGGGCCAATCCCGGCATTGATCGCCGTCTCCATTCATACGATCGGCGCGCTGGGCAAAATGTTCTTCGAGGTGATCGAGAACGCCGACATGAAGCCGGACGAAGGTCTGAAGGCCATCGGTGCCAACTGGCTGGAGCGCTCCTGGTTCGGCATGGTGCCGCAGGTCATGCCGAACTTCATGAGCTACTTCCTGCTGCGTCTCGAGATCAACGTGCGCGCCTCCACCATTATCGGTGCGGTCGGCGGCGGCGGTATCGGCGAACTACTGCGCCTTTCCATCGGCCAAGGGCATGAGGCCAAGACATTGGCGATCGTCCTGCTCCTGCTTCTGACGATCATTGCAGTCGACCAATTTTCTGCATGGCTGCGGCGCAGGCTGGTCGGCGACCAGGCGTTCCAGGCAATCTAAGCGAGG
>DASYHX010000608.1:0-5451 GCA_035998065.1 Pseudorhizobium sp. | reverse complement strand
CGGACCACCCGACTGCAACTTGTTGCGGCACGGTTGGGCGTCACCAAGCTCGAGGCCGGGCCAAAAGCACTTGCGATAACGCTGACCCACAAACCAGCCGCAAAGGTCGTCGCAGCATTGATGAAAATGGAAGGAGCGGCTCAACGGGAGAACCGGCTGGTATTTGAGGCGGCAAGCCTGGCTGGGGAGGAGCCGCTTTGTTTCTTTGAACGGGTCGTGTCGTCGGCGCAGCAGGCATCAAGACAGAGGTGACGCCGCCGCGACGGCGACGGCCGCTAAGAGACAGCGGAAGGACCCACGGAGGTGGGGGCCGGGCCAACCTTCCCAAGCCTAACCTGTTTTAGACGGCAGAAGGTTGGCTTGAGAGGCATCCATCGTCAAGAACGTCCGCTGTGGTCCAAAGCGGACGACGAACGCATTTGTCGGCACGGCTAGCTAAAGAGAGCCGGACGATCTTTGCCACGTCATAGGAGTCGCTGTTGCAGAGTCTCAAGAATGGTCGATGGCTCAACCAGCCCACAAAAGCCAAAGCATCGGCTAGAGAACTTTCCGTAACAACCGACGCCAAGACTGATTTCTGGCGAGAGACCCACTATGGCTTTGTCCGCGACAACGGCCACTTCTACGCGTTCCAGGCCGAAGGCGATTTTACCGCTCAGGTTCGAGTCCGGGCACATTTCGAACATCTCTATGATCAGGCTGGCCTCATGGTCAGGCTCGGCGAAAGACGGTGGGTCAAGACCGGTATTGAGTTCTCGGACGGATATGGCTTGCTCGGCAGTGTGCTGACGGATGAAGCCTCCGACTGGGCCACAGGGCGATATGACGGCAATCCGTCAGATTTCTGGATAAGGATGACCGTGCAAAGCGGCGTCCTAAGGATACAATCATCAGACGATGGACAGACATGGCCACTGGTCCGCCTCTGTCCATTCCCAAAGGTAGAACGCTATCTAGTCGGTCCCATGTGCTGCACTCCCGAGCGGTCAGGCTTGGAGGTAAGGTTTAGCGAGTGGCAGCTTGGGCAGGCTCTGGGTTACGACCTTCATGACTTGTCGTAGTCGCCAAAGCCTTACACTTTGGCTAGGCCAATTGCAGCGATTAAATCCTGCAGACGTGCTAGCCGGGCTGGTGAGAACTAACACGCGATGGTTCCTTGTCACCATGATCGGCGGCTACAACCGTCCAGCGCGTTCCCCCGCGGATCGAGGACCTTCTTGATCCGCGAATCGGCAGGGGGCTCTACCCAGCCTACGACACGAACAGTTTACTCATGCCTGGCCGCTCGACTAAATCCTGTTCCAGCCGCAGTTTGTGCTAAAGGCTTTCGACACCCTGCCCTACTTCGGTTCCGATCACCGCGCCGTGACTGCCACCCTTTGCCATGACCCTGCAGCCGCACAGGACGTGCCGGTCGCGTCGGCAGACGACCTCTCTGAAGCACAGAGATCTCTTGAGGCCGCGAAAGAACTTTGATGATTGTAACGACGATCAGCCGCTAAATCCGAAGTACCACACTGCCACCGGCACCGCCGAGAGGAAGATGAGGGACAGCACGACCAGCGCGCCGTCACGGGTCAACATGCCTGCCGCGAAGAGCGCGATCACCGCGGAAGCGATGGAGCCTGAAGTGGGGATGATCTCCATGAACGGCATGAAGAGGGTCAAAGCAAGGATCAGGGAGAGCGGCAGCCAAAGCCATGGGCGATGGAAAAGGAATGTGAGCCGCGCCTTGAGCAACCGTTCTACGAAGCCGACAGGCTTGCGCAACCATCCGATCCCCTTGCAGAGCTTGGTTGTTGACATCCGACGGTGGGTAATGAAGCTCGGCAGCCACACGCAATCACGGCCGATGATCATTTGGACGACCAGAATGAAAACAATCACCGCCACGGTCGCGGTGATGCCCGGAATGGCGCTCGCGGGCGATGTGGAGATCAACGAGAAAACCAGCATGAGAGACGCAAAGGATTTGTGCCCGAGCTTTTCGATCACCTCCTGAACCGTGATGCTGTCGCCATGCGCCGAGCTTTCAAGCTGGTCCAGCACATCGCTAAGTGCGCGTGTGTTTTCCATCATACCTCGCCCCTTAGAAGCTTTCGTCGGTCCGGACAGAAAGTCCTCCACCGATATTGCCCCTGTCTTGTGTGGGAACGGCAAGCAGGAGCGATCGTTCCTGACGTCAAGCCTGCTCAATAATCCAGCAGCCGCACAGGCATCCTCTGTGTCCACTCCCAAGCACTTCACCGTGTTCTCGATCTTAGGACTTTCACGAGATCGCAGTCCCGCAGCTTGCTGTCTATCGCTCGAACAAACAGCGCGCGGTCACGCATGCGATCCTCCCGGTCGAGGAATAGCACTCGATCCAGGTTGTTGAAGTTCGGCCTCACTCCTGTTCTGCCATCCGATAGCCCACGCCCGGTTCCGTCCGTACGATCCGCGGCTGCGTTGGATCCCGCTCAATTTTCTGCCGCAACTGGCCGATAAAGACGCGGAGGTAATGCAGGTCGTCGCTGTGGGCTGGGCCCCAGACCGATGTTAGAAGGGTGCGGTGGGTGACGACCCTACCCCTATGGCGGGTAAGCAGCAGAAGCAGGTCGTATTCCTTCGGCGTCAGACGGATGCTCTCGACCCCGCGCGTGACGAGGCGGCGGATGGGATCGATCGTCAGGCCGTCGACCTCCATGATCTCCGGTATCGCCTCCAGCCTGCCGCGATGGCGAAGCGCGTTGCGGATGCGGGCGGTGAGTTCGCCGATGCCGAAGGGTTTTTCCACATAATCATCGGCCCCCAGATCGAGGGCTGCAATCTTCTCGCTTTCGCGATCGCGGGCCGACAGGATGACGATCGGCACCTCGCTCCAGCCGCGCAGGCTGACGATGACATCCTTTCCGTCCATGTCGGGCAAGCCCAGGTCGAGGATGACAAGGTCGGGTGCCTGCGTGGCCACAGCCTTCAAGGCATCGGCACCGGTCAGCGCTTCGATCACCTCGTAGCCCGCTGCGGTCAGGGAGGGCTTCAGGAAACGCTGTATCTGCGGTTCATCGTCAACTACGAGAATACGTGACACAGTCATCCGGGCTCCGCTACCGGAAAGCGCATGATGATGCGGGTTCCCTTCTTCTTCAACGCCGGACTCTCGGCGTGGATGCGTCCGCCCATCGCCTCGACGAAGCCGCGGGCGATGGAGAGGCCAAGGCCGGTGCCCGGCGCGCGGCCATCCGGCTTGCCTCTGCGATAGAACTTTTCGAAAATCCGGTCCAGATCCTCGGGCGGAATGCCTTTGCCAAGGTCCGTCACAGAAATCAGCACGTCCTGCCCGTCTCGCCGGGCATAGACGTTGATGGGTTCGTCTCCGCCATATTTCACTGCATTGTCCAGCAGGTTGAACAGGACCTGCGAAATAAGCACGCTGTCGCCCTTGATCAGAGGCAGGTCCGGCGCGAGGCCTGTCTCTATCAAGCGGCCCGGCGCATATTTGCGGGTGCGCTCGACGGCCGATTGGACTACGTCGGTTACATCCATCCACTCCTGCTTGGGTATCAACGTGCCGGCCTCAATGCGCGTCATGTCCAGCAGGTTAGCGACGAAACGGCTCATCCGGCCGCTTTCCTCTTCGATCGATTGCAGCAGATCGTCCCGGTTCTCCTCCGTCATGCGCTCGCCGAGCTGGCGAAGACCGGTGACTGCGCCGGTAATCGTCGCGAGCGGTGTCCGGAGATCATGGGAGATGGAGGACAGCAGCGCCTCCCGGTAGCGTTCACCCTCCAGCTTTGCAGCTTGCTGCACCGTCTCCTCCGCCAGTCTCGCACGGTCCAGAGCGATCGCCGTCTGGTCGAGTATGGCGGTCAGCGCGCGCTCGGCATTGAGGTCGAGCCTATCCTCGCGGCGCTCGATACCGCAAACACCCACAATGCCGTGCGGACCGAGCAGGGGACGGAATTCGAAGCGGCTGCTGGGCAAGGTCCCCGTTCCATGTCCTGCCGCCTCGCGCTTGTCATGCGTCCAACGGGCCGCCGTCATATCGGTGACATCGAGTTCAGTATCCGGCGGCCAGGTCGCGGCCACGCTCAGGTCCCCCCGGCGGGGCAGGAGCAGCACGACCTTGCGTTTCAGCCGCGCTTGCAGATGTGAAACAGCAAGCCAGATGGCGTCTTCTGTTTTTGCGGTGCCGGCGAGCTTGCGGGAGAAATCGTAAAGCGACTGCAATGCCGCCGCCCGGATCCCCGCAATCTCGGCTTGTTCTCGGATTCGGGAGGCAAACCCACCGGCGATGATGGCGACAGCCAGGAAGATAAACAGTGCGAAGACTTCATGGGGCGCAGCGATCGTGAAGGTATGAAGCGGATCGATGAAGAAAAAATTGTAAGCAAGTGTCGACAGGAGCGCGGCGAAAAAGGCGGCGAGATATCCGCCGGATACGGAGGCTCCCAAAACACCTAGCAGGAACAGCAGCGAGATGTTTGGCAGATCGACTATCGTATAAATGAGCTTGCCGATCACGGCGGTGATGGCGACAAATCCCACAGCGATGAAGGTGGCCTGCCGGAGGGCCCAAAGTTGAGGCACCCGGAGCGAGTGCCTCTCCCGGCTGGCGTCAGCCCCTTCAGGTGTGACGATGTAGACACCAAGTCCCGACGCGCGCTTGGCGAGGGCTTCCGGCAAGGATTTCGAAAGGAACCAGTCGAGCCGCTTGCGTCGCCGCGTTCCGATAACGATCTGGGTCGCGTGTTCGCGGCGGGCGAGCTTCAGGATTTCCTCCACAAAGTCGCTGCCGATGACGCGGCGGGTTTCCGCCCCGAGCTGTTCGGCGAGGCGAAACAGCGTTTCGATCCGTCGCAGGCGTTCAGGCGTCCCCACCTCCTGGTCGGCACGCTCAATCGACACCACGATCCACGGCGCGTTGAGACCCGAAGCAAGTCGGCTTGCCACGCGGATAACCTTTTCCGAAAGCGCGTCAGACCCGACACACACAAGCAGGCGCTCACCTGTCGCCCAAGGGCCGTCGATCGCATTCTGCTTGAGGTAGTCGACCATCTGGTCGTCCACGCGGTCCGCCGTCCGGCGCAGTGCCAGCTCCCGAAGCGCGGTCAGATTACCCAAACGGAAGAACCTGTCGACCGCTCGGCTCGCGCTTTCCGGCAGGTAGACCTTGCCCTCCTTCAGTCGCTCGATCAGTTCGCTCGGCGACAGATCGACGAGCAGAACCTCGTCGGCCCGCTTCAGCACGATATCCGGAACGCGCTCGCGCACCGTGATGCCCGTGATCTGGGTCACGAGATCAGCAAGGCTTTCGAGATGCTGGATGTTGAGCGCCGTCCAGACATCGATGCCGGCAGCGATAAGCTCCTCGATGTCCTGGTGGCGCTTGGGGTGACGGCTGCCGTCGGGATTGGAATGTGCCAGTTCGTCGACGATGATGATCGAGGGGCGACGCTCCAGAGCCGCATC
>DASYHX010000607.1:0-3384 GCA_035998065.1 Pseudorhizobium sp. | reverse complement strand
GGGTTGTTTCCGTCTAGGCGGCAGTCGGTGGGATCTTGTTCAATAAGGTCGAGACAGCGGTCACCGCCTGGCCCAGCGAGAATGGCTTTGCAAGCATGATGCTGTCCGGCACGCCGTTGGCGGCCCAGTCCTTAGCGCTGTCCCCGCTCATGGCAATGCGATCCCCGGGTTGGCTGCCAACCAAGGCCCTCACATGATTTGTGTCGGTCACTCGTCCTTTTCGTCTTCCGACTTTGTGCCGTTTGGGCTGGGCGGGGTCTCGCCCACTTTTGGAGTCGGGTTTTGATCTGCATCGCTGCCTGATTCGACTTCTTTCAATTCTGGATTTTCGTCAGTGTTTTTGTTGCCGGCCATGATCACCTCCATCGATCCCGCTGCAAGTGATCTGCGCCCTCTATGTTCCATCAATCCTCAGTGGTGCTCGTTGCTGATGTGCCCGCGTCCATTCGGCTGCGGCGAGCGGTCTGGAATAGTGAACGATCGATTAACGTGGGGTAATGACCTCGATAAACGGTTTGATGGCGCCCAATGGTCATATGGTGCTGCCGATCTCTTTTCATGATCGCCAAAGACGTGGCCGCCTTGGGCGTGATCCTCGGCATTCTGCCTCGCACGCTGATCCGCGAAACAAACCGGCAGGTTGTGGACTACGCGGTGAACTACGTCTATGGCGTGGATGATCTCCAGCTTCCTTTCGTGAGCAAGCATTTCGTGACCAAGGAGCAGCCTCGGCTCCTCGAGTCCGCGGCTCGGCAACAAGCTGATGTAACAGCCCGCATGCTCGAAATACTCGAAGAGCCCAGCAGTAGCTCATGACGCACGTCTACCAAATGGACCACCGACGATGATGAGATCGGCGGAGATGCGATCACCGTCGGAATCGGCGCCGACACCCATGCACTACCCCTCGGGTTGGCGCCCGAGGAACCCACCGCGTCCATCTGCTGGCTGGACTGGATCACTCAGGGCGACATGGTGAAGACGGCAATGGAAGGTCCCTACTCCGTGCCCGACGCCCTGGAGCGGGCCGAACTGCTCTGCGCCATGTGGGCTTATGAGCGGGTGGTGATCAGTATCGAGGACCGTAGCCTCTGGCGCGAGGAATGGGGTGTGTTATCCGAGCTGGAAGGGCTGGACGATCTACCGGTTTCTTGATCTGCATCAGCTGCTTGTCAGCAAGCCTGCGGTATAGCCGTCAACTAGGGACCATTCATCGAATTTACCCAGAGATATGCCGCCCGGCGTCACCGAATGGGCCTGCGCCCTCCGCGCACTCCACACCGCAGAGAGAGATGACGTCCTCGGCGGTCCGAATGCCAGGCCGAATCTTAGCGGGCAGTTGACCGGGCGCCCTCCACGGAAGAAGCGCAAGCTAATCGAGATCAGTTCCCGAGGATTGGTGACGCTACCGGGCCGAACTCCTGGGGGACAACGGAGCGGTAGCGCCGATGACAGGCTGCGCCGGGTTCGTTTTACCAGTCCTTAACTTCCCGGAGTCGTGATCGATGTGCGGACGCTTCACCAATGAGATGACCTGGGAGCAGATCCACGCTCTCTACAAGCTCTCGGACTCCATGTTCCCGGTGAAGTCCAACCTGCAGCCCCGCTACAACATTGCGCCGACCCAGGACGTGATGTTCGCCCATCTGCACAAGGAAGGTAACCTCCAGCTCCATGAAGGCCGCTGGTGGTTGTTGCCGTGGTTTGCCAAGGAGCTGCCGAAGGCCGCCATGTTCAACGCCCGCATTGAGACCGTCGACACCTCAGGGCTTTCCGGGATGGCTTCAAGGCCCGGCGCCTGATCCCTGCAGACGGCTACTTCGAGTGGACCAAGGCCGAGGACGGCGGGAAGGATCCTTGGCTCCTGCAATTGCCCGAAGCACAACCGTTCTCGTTCGCCGGCATCTGGGCTCCCAACGACAATCTCGGTGTCACCAGCTGCACCATCATCACGGCGCCGGGAGTCCCGGAAATCGCCGACTTCCACACCCGCATGCCGGTGATGCTGCCGCCGGAGGCGTACAGCACCTGGCTGAACACCGAGGTTCAGGGCTCCGACGCCAAGGCCCTGCTGCTGGACGCCCAGATCGACAGCCTGCTCCAGTTCCACCGTGTGGCTCGGTCGGTGAACAACAGCCGGTACGAAGGCATCGAGACCAAGAAGCCGCTGGTGAATCCATTGTGAGACTCACAAACCGGGCATCACTGGCGGGGCTGCTTCTACAGAAATGCGAGCACGTATCGGCGCCGCAATGCGCTGAGGCAGACCTGCTGAACTAGGGCCGGCCTGTCGCCCGACTTCGACTGGGTTTCCAACATTACCGTGTCCACCACCTCGTGGACTGGTACGGTCGGGTGGGGCGAGCCTGAGATATCTATCGACCGGGCGATGGCTCGTTCCACGGCTCTGGGCAATTCCGCCATGCTCATCTTGATGGCCTCCTTCCCCCAAAGTCATAGGCCTCACCCAGGGCGCATTCGCTATCAAAGGTTAAAGGACCGCTACTTTCGGCAGAACGGTCCGAAATCGTACAAAGCATTCGCTCCTTCTTCGCGGCTGCTCGAGTTCCACCGCATCGCTGGGGCGGTGAAAATAGCCGTACGAAAGGACCGACACCAAGAAGCCGCTGGTGAACTCGCTCTAGCTAGGCTGCCAGCATCTCGCGCATCGACCTGACAACCGCGAGGTGATTGTACGGCTTGCCGAAGAACACGCTGCCGTCAGGCATCTCGTCCGCATCAATCATGCGGGCTCCGGACGTGACGATGATCCGCACGGGCGGCCACCGGTCGCGGACTGCGGCAGCTAGCTTCAGGCCATCCATGGTGCCGGGCATGTCGATGTCGGTGAACACGATGCGGATGTCCAGCTGCGTGGCCAGCAGTTCGATGGCGGCGTCAGCATTCATCGCCTGGTAGACCTTGAAGCCATCAGCTTCGAGTTGATCGGCGATGTCCAGCAATATCAACGCCTCGTCCTCGACGACGAGCACGGCTACCCTGTTTGTCATGAGCGTTACCCTGCGCACCTGGCTCATCCAAGATACGCGCCGACGAAACGTATGGATCGAATAAACGATCCTTGGCAACGGCTGTCATCCTTAACCGCTGCGTTTGTCGCAGAAGGTGCAGGAACAGGAGCGGCCCCGACCAGGGGCGGTCGAGACCTTAGAGAGACCGATAGGAGGTCAGTCTACGCTCGGCTAATCGTTGATCCTGGGTCCTGGTTCCACCGCGAGACCAACATGTCCTGAGACATCTGCAGGGCCCGGTCATTCCTCTATTCAGCAAATCTCTCGACGTCCCGCTGCGGCGTAGTCGCTGTTTGCAAGCTGAGCACCGCAGCTTGGATGTCGTCTTCGGAAGCGGGTTTGGTCACCCAGG
>DASYHX010000321.1:0-2804 GCA_035998065.1 Pseudorhizobium sp. | reverse complement strand
GCTCATCACCGGCGGCGGCATCCCCAACGACGTTTCCGGTGAGGGTTTCTATGTGCAGCCGACGGTGTTTGCCGACGTCACCGACGAGATGACGATTGCCCGCGAGGAGATCTTCGGGCCGGTCATGTGCGTGCTCGACTTCGACGACGAGGCGGAAGTGGTCGCCCGCGCCAATGCAACGGTATTCGGCCTGTCGGGCGGCGTGTTCACCGCCGATCTGACCCGGGCACACCGGGTGGTGGACCAGTTGCAGGCCGGAACGCTCTGGATCAACACCTACAACCTCTGCCCCGTAGAAATTCCCTTCGGCGGCTCCAAGCAATCGGGCTTCGGCCGCGAGAATTCGGCTGCGGCGCTGGAGCACTACACCGAACTGAAGACCGTCTACGTGGCCATGGGCCCGGTTGAATCGCCCTATTGAGGAGATCGGGATGACCAGCGCAGATTTCGTCATCATCGGCTCCGGTTCGGCGGGCTCGGCCATGGCTTACCGGCTGTCGGAAGACGGCAAGCATTCAGTGATCGTCATAGAGGCGGGCGGCTCCGACATCGGCCCCTTTATCCAGATGCCGGCAGCACTTGCCTGGCCGATGAGCATGAAGCGCTACAACTGGGGTTATCTGTCGGAGCCGGAGCCGAACCTCAACAACCGCCGCATCACGGCCCCGCGCGGCAAGGTGATCGGCGGCTCGTCCTCGATCAACGGGCTCGTCTACGTGCGCGGCCATTCGGAAGACTACAACCGCTGGGGAGAGCTCGGCGCGCGCGGCTGGGCCTATGCGGACGTGCTTCCCTATTTCAAGCGGATGGAGCATTCCCATGGCGGCGAGGACGGGTGGCGCGGCAAGGACGGCCCGCTGCATGTCCGACGTGGACCCCTCGTCAACCCGCTGTTCCACGCCTTCATCGAGGCCGGCAAGGAAGCGGGCTTCGAGCTGACCGACGACTATAACGGCTCCAAGCAGGAAGGCTTTGGCCTGATGGAGCAGACGATCCACCTGGGTCGTCGCTGGTCTGCCGCGAATGCCTATCTGCGGCCGGCACTGAAGCGGTCGAATGTGGAGCTGGTCTACGGGCTGGCCCAGAAGATCTTGATCGAGAACGGCCGGGCGACCGGCGTCGAGATCGAGCGCCGGGGACAGACGGAGGTGATCCGGGCAAACCGCGAAGTAATCGTTGCTGCCTCCTCCTTCAACTCGCCGAAGCTCCTGATGCATTCCGGTATCGGGCCAGCGGCGCATCTGCAGGAGATGGGAATTGAGGTGAAAGTCGACCGTCCTGGCGTCGGCGCCAACCTGCAGGACCACATGGAGTTCTACTTCCAGCAGGTCTCGAGGAAACCCGTTTCGCTCTATTCCTGGCTGCCCTGGTTCTGGCAGGGCGTAGCCGGTGCTCAATGGCTGCTGACGAAGGGCGGTCTTGGCGCTTCCAACCAGTTCGAGGCCTGCGCCTTCATCCGCTCTGCAGCGGGCCTCAAGCAGCCAGACATCCAGTATCACTTCCTGCCGGTCGCCATCTCCTATGACGGCAAGGCAGCTGCCCGGAGCCACGGCTTTCAGGTTCATGTCGGCTACAACCTGTCGAAGTCGCGCGGCAGCGTGACGCTGCGGTCGCCGGACCCGAAGGCGGATCCGGTCATTCGCTTCAACTACATGAGCCACCCGGAGGACTGGGAAAAATTCCGCCACTGCGTGCGGCTGACCCGCGAGATCTTCAGCCAGAAGGCCTTCGATCCCTATCGCGGGCCGGAGATCCAGCCGGGCGAAGGCGTTCAGTCGGACGAGGAGATCGACGGCTTCCTGCGCGAGCATCTGGAAAGCGCCTATCACCCCTGCGGCACCTGCCGGATGGGCGACAGGGACGATCTCATGGCGGTGGTCGACCCGGAATGCCGCGTGATCGGCGTGGCCGGGCTGCGCGTGGCAGATAGCTCGATCTTCCCGCACATCACCTATGGCAATCTGAACGGACCTTCGATCATGACAGGCGAAAAGGCCGCCGACCATATTCTCGGCCGTCAGCCGCTGCCGCGCTCCAACCAGCAGCCATGGATCAATCCGCGGGCAGAGATCAGCGACCGCTAGATTCCTCGAACTTAAGGGCCGGTGAAGGGACGCGGACGACAGCAGATGCCCCTGCAGCTCTCGATGCCTTCTCCGAAACGCGTGAGTGGAACTCCACAGCCCCAGCCCTGGACAAAAGCTGTTTGCGTCCCGCAAGTCGAAGTGGTTTTAGAGATCCTGTGCAGAGCCTAGAGAAACCCGATCCAGCGACCCGCAACAACGGCGCTTGTCCAAATCATGATGGACAATAACGCCGAAAGCCGAAGCCTCGTTGAGGCCCCTCCCCCCGCTCGTATGGTTCGCCAGCCTGCCCCTCGATGCACGGCCAGCGCGTGGGCCACACCAAGCGTCACGAGAGCGAGTTTCGTCAGGAACGCCGGGTTCTGTGCATATTCATGAGGCCGAACTGAGAAAAGACACGCTCCCGTCAGGATAGCCACTATGGCGCCGATAGCGGCCATGCGCGACAGGAACGGAGCAAGCGACTGGAGCGGAACTCCGGGAAACATGCCGAGCATGCGCAGGTCGAGAGCCAGGATCGTACCGAACAGGACGCCGATTGCCATGATATGAGCGGCATTGATTAGCAGATAGAGCGTCGGCGATAGGATCAGCGCCTGCGCAAGCAAGGTTTGGGATAGCGGCTCCAGCCATTCCACAATCGCCAAGCCTCAGTTCGTCTCGATCCGCTCCGGGTAAATGTCATAAGTCTTGTTGCCGACTGTCACCCGCACTGCCTTC
>DASYHX010000582.1:0-2129 GCA_035998065.1 Pseudorhizobium sp. | reverse complement strand
CCGGACATATGTCCAAGGCCGGCGATATTTAGGTGAGGGCAGCCCTGTTCTTGGCCGCCAACACCATCATGAACGGCCGAGGCCAACCCTCATCACTGCGCAGCTTCGGTGCTCGGTTGGCCCGTAGAAAGGCCGCAAACGCGCAATGGTCGCGGTGGCGCGGAAGCTTGCGTCGTACTCCATGCCGTGTGGACCGATGGAACTCTGTTCTGCAACATCGAGAAGGAGGTTCTCGCCTGACAATCTGATCGCCGATCAGGAAAATCAGCTCTTCGTTGCAGTTCGTCCCGTGCGGACGAGGGAGAAGGGGCAAAGCCGCAAATGGCTGCTGCGCATGATAGCGGGTCTGAAAGCAAGCCCCCCCTACCAAATCCGACAAATGCTTGTGGCAGCTCGGGCTCGCTCCGAAACGCCGATCACGAAAAACGCTTGACCGGCATAGGACGAAACGCCGTGGGAGAGAAATTGGAGCTTGACCTCAATGCCCGATTAAAGAAGCTGCCATTGACGCGCCTCCACTGCTCAACAACTTGCGGAAGTTTAGGTCGCAATCGGCCGCATTTGCCGAGTGCCGGTTTCAATCCCCATGCGATTCCGATCAGAGTTATGCCGCCGTGCCGCTTTGCTTCGCGCACAAGCGGTTGGCATAAAGCTTCACCGTCTCTGGCCCGGGCAATTCTGAACTATGCACAAAGCGAAACCCTATGGACCTTCCAACGGTGGCAAGGAGCACAATTCGCAGTACGAGCCACCGGACGGTTGCTCTTGTGAACGGTTGATAATTATGAGGTTGCCATCTTTAGGACTGTTGCTGGTCGTTCTGGTTGCCCTCGTGGCAAGCCTGACGCTGCACCATGGCTCCATGGCTGCACAGTTCGCGCCCCGGCATCATCACGAGCCCGCCAGCACTGATCGCATCGGTCATGATCCTGCTGGACTGCAGGATCACCATACACTTTGGGGTTGCTGCGGAATGGGGCTGTGTCTCTCGGGCTTACCCCTCCAGAACAGCGTTGGCCTGCCCGCTTGGAACGAAGTTACCCCCGCACTGCGGATTGGTCGCGTGGCAGCCCATTGGCCAAGAGAGCGCCTCTATCGACCGCCCCGGGATTCCTGACCTTGCAGACCTGCGTCTTCAACCAAATTCAGGAATATCCAAGATGAACATCTTCAAGACCCCGGCGCTCGTCGCCGCCATCCTTGCTGCCTCCACCTCTCTTGCCACGGCCCAGGATGCCCATAGCGGGCATGGCACAGGTCACCAGTCCAATGCTGCGGTTGCAACTGCACCTGCCGGAGAGATCCAACTGCCTCCGATCTGCCTCACCGCCGGCGATCAGAGCATGGGCGGCATGGACATGGGAATGGACCACGCCATGGATGAAGCCCATGCGGACCTCATGAATGGCATGGACGAAATGAACCGGCAGATGATGATCGGCATGATGGCCGAAGATATCGATGTCGCCTTCGTCTGCGGAATGATCCCGCATCACCAAAGCGCGGTGAACATGGCCAAGGCCCAGCTCGAGCACGGTGATGACCCGTGGGCCAAAGAACTCGCCCAGTCGGTGATCGAAAACCAGGAACAGGAGATCGCCGACATGTTCGCCTGGCTTGAAGAGCGCGCAGCCGAAGAGATCTCGGGGTAGTCGTTACCTGGGGGCACTATGGCCCCGCAGCTATGCGTCTTTCACTTCCTCCACGGTGTAGCCGGCGGAATCAATGGTGAAGACCACAATTTGGGGGTCAGCGGCCTCGCTGACCCTCACCTCGCCACGCTGGGCGCTCGCCTCTACCGCGATATCGTGGCCAAACCGCTCCTTCAGGGCCTGTGTTACAGACCGCTCGCAGCCGCTGCACGTCATTCCACTCACCTTGTAGGCTCGCATCGCACTTCTCCTTTGCTGATCAGGTGCAGCCGAAATATCCGAGATAGCCGACGGTCAGTTGGTCGCCGACCTCGAACCTAAGCACGGCCTCTTCTTGCTCACCGGCTTCGGGAAGCTCCTCGGGCACCACCAGGAGTCGCACGGACCCGGAGGCGAGCCCAAAGCCCTCCCCGACCCGCATGGGCGACAGCGCGATCAGTTCGCCGTCCAGCTTCACAACTCCGGCCGGGGCGCCCT
>DASYHX010000576.1:0-3584 GCA_035998065.1 Pseudorhizobium sp. | reverse complement strand
ATGGCCCCCATCATGTTTCCCGTCGCGCGCTCTCTAGGGATCAACGACGTGCACTACTCGATGGTGGTCGTTACAGCCATGAATATCGGGTTGATGACGCCGCCGATCGGCATAGGCTTCTACATCGCCTGTAAGATCGGCAACGTGGCGCCTGATGAGGCGATGCGCGCCATCTGGCCTTATATCGGTGCACTGCTTGTCGGCCTACTACTGATCGCCGCCGTACCAATTTTCTCGACCGCTTTGCTATGAAGGCGCCGAGACCGCATCACGACTGAACCACAGGAGGAGGGTTTCATGAATGTAAAGCGCAGAACATTGATGCTGGGAGCTGCAGCAACCGGTATCGCAACAACATTCTCTATCCGGACGAGACCGGCAAACGCGGCGGAATTCACCTACAAGTTTGCCAATAACCAGACGCTCACACACCCGATGAATGTCCGCGCGCAGGAGGCCGTCAACAAGATCCAGGAGGAATCGGGCGGCCGGATGGCCATCAACATCTTTCCTTCCAGCCAGCTCGGCGCCGATACCGACATGTTGAGCCAGGTTCGATCCGGCGGTGTCGAAATGTTCAGCCTTTCGCCGATCATCCTTTCCACTCTGGTGCCGAACTCATCGCTGAATGGCGTTGGCTTTGCGTTCAACAGCTATGACGAGGTCTGGCCGGCGATGGACGGGGAGCTGGGCGCCTATGTGCGTGGTCAGATCGAGGAGAAGGGCCTGCTGACGCTGGACAAGATCTGGGACAACGGTTTTCGGCAGATCACTTCGTCAAAGGGACCGATCGAGACGCCAGAAGATCTGGAAGGCTTCAAAATTCGAGTGCCGGTCAGCCCGCTTTGGACATCAATGTTCACCGCGTTCGGATCGTCACCGGCCAGCATCAACTTTGCTGAAACCTACACCGCTTTGCAAACTGGCGTAGTGGATGGTCAGGAGAACCCATTGGCCATCATCTCCACCGCAAAGCTCTTCGAGGTGCAGCAGTATGTGTCGATGACGAATCATATGTGGGACGGCTTCTGGATCCTGCTGAATCGACGGGCGTGGCAAGCGCTGCCGGAAGATCTTCAAGAGATCGTATCAAAGAACTTCAACGCTGCAGCCGAATTGCAGCGCAAGGATGTAATGGACCTGAATGCGACGGTTCAAGATGAACTTGAAAGCAAGGGGATGACGTTCAACACCCCTGACGCCAAGCTGTTTCAGGAGAAACTTAGAAGCGCCGGTTTCTATGCCGACTGGAAAAGCAAGTACGGGGAGGAGGCTTGGGCAATCCTCGAGAAGGCAGTTGGAAAGCAGTTAAGCTAGGCAACTGCGGAAGCGGCTATGGGCGAGATCTTATCGAACATCGATCTTGAGCAGGTCGCTTCCGCGTCCGGCGCACGGGCGGTCGAGCGTGCGCTGAGTCTCCTGTCGGTCGTTGGAAAGGGCGCGCAGGTGGGCGTCTCTTTGGCAGACGTCGTTCGCCAGAGCGGCCTCAACAAACCCACTGCGCGGCGATTGCTGATCGCTTTGATCGGGGCTCGCCTTGTTGAGCAGGACCAGACAACCCGCCGGTATTTTCTGGGGCCTGAGCTTTACGTCCTCGGGATGCTGGCCTCGACCCGGTACGGGCTATTGGAGATGGCGGCTGACAGTCTGCATCGCTTGTCAATGGTCACGAAAGACACCAGCTTCGTTTCCATGCGGCGGGGCGATTACGCTGTCTGCTTGCACCGCCAAGAGGGAACGCATCCTGTGAAAACCCACGCGCTTCTTGCAGGAGACCAAAATCCGCTTGGCGTCGGCGCCGGTTCGCTTGCCATGCTTGCGACACTTCCCGATGCGGAAATTGCCGCAATCTTGCGACGCAACGAGGGAGTGATTGCTGCCCAGTATCCTGGCTACACGCGCGACGTCATTGAGCAGGATGTGCGCCAAACGAGAGCACGAGGTTATGCGATCAATCCAGGGCGAGTCATCGCGAGCTCCTGGGGAATCGCAATGGCAATCATCTCTCCTAATGGGCGCCTTGCGGGTGCGCTCTCGATCGCGGCAATCGACAGCCGCATGACCGAGGCGCGCCAGCTGGAACTGGCCGCGCTCTTGGCCGAAGAAGTGAGACGCGTCCAAATGAAGCTCAACGAAGTCTTTCAGCTTCATTCGGCGCAGGCCCAAACGATGACCCAAGCCTTGGCACTGACAGCGGCAGTGCCAGCATCGGCAAGAGGAGAACAGCAGTGACCACAGCGCAGATCGTCGGTTGGGCCCATTCCAAATTCGGCAAGTCCGATGCACCCACCACGCGAGAACTCATGGCGCAAGTCATTCATCCCGCGCTTGCGCATGCCGGAATCGAGCCACGCGACGTCGACGGCATCTTCGTTGGCGTGTTCAACAACGGATTCACCAAACAGGATTTTCAAGGTGCGTTGGTGGCAATGGCGGCAGACGGCTTTGACCACACGCCTGCAGTCAGACTGGAAAATGCCTGCGCGACAGGATCGGCGGCGATATACGCGGCGCTTGACTTCATCGCATCTGGCCGCGGTAAGATTGCACTCGTGGTTGGCGCCGAGAAGATGACATCCTTGCCGGGCAAGGAGACCGGAGATGTCCTTCTCTCAGCTTCCTTCCGGGAAGAAGAGGCTGACGTCGAAGGCGGTTTCACCGGACTTTTCGGACGGATCGCCGGCGCTTACTTCCAGCGCTATGGTGACCGTTCGGAGGAATTGGCGATGATTGCCGCGAAGAACCACGCCAACGGGATGGCCAACCCTTACGCGCATATGCAGCGCAATTTTTCCGTTGAGTTCTGCAACACCGTCTCTGACAGAAACCCGTATGTCGCCGCGCCTTTGCGGCGCACCGACTGTTCGCTTGTGTCAGATGGGGCCGCAGCACTGGTGATCGCCCATCCAGATGTCGCTGGCGGCATGATGCGTGCGGTCAGTTTTCGGGCCCGCTCCCACGTCAACGATGTCCTGGCCTTGTCACGTCGGAATCCGCTCGCGTTCGATGGAGCGAGGCTGGCTTGGGAGAAGTCATTGGAAGCAGCAGGCTTGACACTTGAAGATCTCGATTTCGTTGAAACCCATGACTGTTTCACCATCGCCGAACTGATCGAGTACGAGGCTATGGGTCTGGCAAAGCCTGGTGAAGGTCACAGGGTCATCCGCGAGGGCGTCACGACGATGGGCGGCAAGCTCCCGGTCAATCCCTCAGGCGGCCTGAAATCAAAAGGACATCCCGTCGGTGCGACAGGCGTTTCGATGCACGTCATGGCAGCGATGCAGCTTTGCGGAGAGGCCGGCGACATGCAGGTGCAACACGCCTCGACAGCCGGAGTTTTCAACATGGGTGGCGCGGCTGTCGCCAATTATGTGTCCATTCTAGAGCGCGCGAAATGAACCAAAACGGCTCGGCGGACATGGTGGCTGCTACGAATCCGGCGGGCGGGGTTGACCCGCGCTCGACACGCGTCATGAATCTTGCTCGGTTTCTAACGCAGGCGATGCGGCGTAATCCAGGAGGCGTTGCCCTTGTGTGGGGGCCTCATCGCTGGACCTGGGCGCAATTGGACGCTCGGGTTGATG
>DASYHX010000571.1:0-9280 GCA_035998065.1 Pseudorhizobium sp. | reverse complement strand
CATTGCGTATCGCCGTCCGGGCTAGTCGAGCTTTATCATCCATCGAAGCCGTCGAATAAATTCCCGGCGTATGTGAAGCATCGTTGCCCAAATCGAGATCTGGCGGTTCTCGACCATGCAATCCCAAGTAACGAGTTCTATGAGCTCGAGACCGCCGCCAAGGCGGCCGCGACAGGTGAGGCCACGACCGCGATCGGGTATCCCGGCTACGGCCCCGGCGATAGACTGAACATCCGACCTGGTGCGGTTACATCCCTGCCAACCAAAAGCGCGGTGAAGATGGTGGAGGTTCAGCAGATGCTGACACCGGGGATGTCAGGGGGGCCATTGCTGGATGTGGATGACCGCGTTGTTGGCGTCGTTCACAAGGGTGGCCATGATCATGGTCGGCAGCTCGCCATTGCCATATCTGAACTGCATGCTTGGCTGCCCTGACCAGGTCCGCCGTTCAGCTAATCGCGCAGGCGCCGAACCAGTCGTTTCCAACTAGCTTCGCTGTTCATCCAGTCAGGCCGGTCTGGCTGTCGAGGCGTTGGAGCAAATCGTTCAGGATGTCCCCGACAGCGCGTGCAGCGCAGGTGCGATCCGACGGTTTCCATAGCGGTGTTCCAGCAATGCGCGAGGAACCAGCGGTTGAGTTTTTCAGCATCGATTACTCCTGAGTGGCCGCATTTGCAGATGATGAAAAGATTGGCGTTTCGGTGGGCATAATCGCCGAGGTTTCGCAGGGGGACGTTCGCCCCCACGTCAAAGGGGAAGGGTCATATGCCTGCGATCAAAGTGAGGCGGCTGACGTTCCATGGCCACGATAATTGTTTGGGCCAGTTCTACAGCAGCTTGCTCCCGCAACCGTTCGTTTGGCGCCGTCAGTGCCACTCGTGCCCACCCAGGGGCGTTAAGAAGGCTCTGCGCGAGCCAGAGAGAATCGGGCTGTGTCATGTCCGGCGATATGCGAACAAAAAGAGAACATGGCAAGAGCCTGTTCTTCGGCAAACGAGGTTGATGGATGGGCTTGGACTAGCCGAAAGGGGGCGGTCCCTCATCCCGGTGCAGCAACAGGTTACGCTGAGGACGTGCCTATTTTTGTCAGTCGTCGGCAAGGAGAGACGCGAAGCCGTGGATCGTGAATGGCATGGCGGCGTCAGGCACCTTCGCCTCGCTTGGAACCTCATGCATGAGTAGCAGCATGCCCTCATGTGGAAGATAGGCGCAGCCGAAGCCCTCCTCCCGTCGCTGTTTTGCGGCTTCGAGAACAGCTGCGCGGTAGGCGTCATGAACCTTATTTCCGACATGCAGCTTGGTGAGATCGATGAAGCCCAGTGCATCGCCATTCGGGCCCTCTTCGCTGACGCCGAAGATCATGGTTTCATCGGGCATTTCGAATCCTCATTTCATTTCGCGAACATTCGCGAAGTGTGTTTCCAAGCATGACGACGTCGGCGCGCGGGGCCTCAATGATCATCTGGTCGCGCGCTATTGCGCCTTTAATCGCGGCCTCGACCGCGAGGCATAGCAAAGCTGTGCTGTTCGCTTGCATCTGGATCTGTGCGGCCTTTCGGCTTGATGACTAATTCGAACTTGATGTCGCTCGCCTGCGAAGCGATCCCGCGAGTAACTGCCTCAGATAGGTAGGTTCCCTCCGCATCGCCCCCGGTGATTTCAGATTCCCGATCGAGGCCATTGGGCACTGGCTCTAGCGCTTGTGAAGCAAGGCGTTCCAACCGCGCATCTAATGCTGCGGCGCCAGGGCCACTGGCTCGCGCTAAAGTAGCCCCTAAATCGATCCCTGCTCGATGGAATTCTGACACTCGCTCATAACGGCCGACGGCTGCCATGGCGATGTCCTGCTGACCCAGGCCGTCCTTCTCCAGCGTTCGGATGCCCATGCTGGATACGAGCTCCTGAGCGGGCTTGGCGATCGCCATGCCTCGGCTGACACTCAGGGCTCCGCCTCGGCCGATCAGTTCGAGGCCACGCGCCTCTTCCTGAGTGGCGACGTCGTAGAGGATCATCCGGGCCTTTTCATTTGGCGAAAGGGCCCCATTCGCCGCCTCGTAGATTTCTGCACGGACAAAGGCGCGTTCGGTCGCCGCAAAGCGGTGCTCATTGAGAGGCATCCCGGCATCGCCAAGGGTCAGGACCGCGCGTTCAAGGGCTGGATCAACAGCGATCGTTGCGTCGCGGTAGCGAAGCTTGTCCTGAACGGTCCGAATTTCAGTGGCGGCGCGGACCAACTCAGCAAGCGTCAAAGTCCGGAAAGGGCGATACTCTTCCGCCTGAGGGCCGGTGGCCATCTCCAGCCGCGCCAAATCGAACGCTTCAACGCCGGAAGCTGCGGCTGTCTTCGCCGCAGCGCCTATGGCAGCCGTCGTGGCATTCTGTCGTTCCTTCGGCATCGCGTGCCGTTCAGGCGCATCAGACAGCCATTCCTCAATTGCTCTGAAGTCCATTGTAATGCTTCCCTGCAAGACCGGGAGTAATTGTCTCAGACCGATTGGGCAAATTCCAGACCCCCTTCACCACAGGTTGCATTGAATATGGAACAGGCCGCTTCGAATCTTACGGAAAGCGGCTTATGCGCCGCAGTTATCGGCGGCGTTGGATTGAACCGATGGGCTGGCCAGGCTAGTCCAATGGGGGACTATTCTTTATGGACTTCAGTGCTTCCGATGCAAGATAGAGTTCGTCTTGGGCTGCCTCCCATTCACGGCGGGCTTCATCCCAGCGCCGCTTAGCGATGAGCAGGCGATCTTGCGCTTCCTGTTGTTTATTCCGTGCACGGGTGCGGATGCGTTCCCCCGTTCGGCTTAGCGGCAACCGATAGACGTCGTTGTCGGTCAGCTTTCGACCGCACGACTTTGGGCTATGTTGATTGCGTATGTGGGCCCATGATCCTTGCAGCTTGTGGACGGAATTACCGCAGCGCTTGCAAAACCATTCGCGCTCAATGCGATCGGCCCTCACAGCAGCACTCCGATCATCAGGCCGACGAGCATCCATGTGAGGCCGGTCATGACTTGCACGGGATCGCGCCAGTATGCGCGTTCAATTATGGCAGAGCTGCCGCTGGCCACATCCCTGAGATCGTCGCGACACCCGGGATAGGGATATTCCTCATTCAGATGGTTTGCGAGACGTTCGAACGCGGCTTTCTTGTCGGGGGGAATATTCCCGGGCATGCTTTCCTCAATCGCTATCGGCTATACGATAGTAATCGTCGGATTTCCCGGCGAGACCCTCGTTGAGCTTTTGCACTGGTCTGCAGCAGGACCGCGGGTTCGGATTTGCGGCAGTCAGGCATCGCACCTGGGCAGTGGACGTAGCTGGCACATGCATCTTGCATGGGATATTATCGGTACCGGAGCAGGGATGTCGCAGGCGGGCTGCACATTTCTAAGATGGACCGGGATCCACGGAAGGGATGGAGCGGTATGATCATCACCCTCTCAGACCTTTTAGCGGGAATCCGAGAGCGCAAGGCTGCCTTGGGCATCATCGATACCCCAGAGCGTACCGATGCCATGCGCAATAGCGGATCGCGCCGAACAGCGCGCAAGCGTGCTATGTTGGCCCGGATCGAGGAGCGCTCACGCGACGCAGGCGTCGTCTAGGCTGACCAAGCGCCTTGTTTCATGATGTTGGCGAAGCGCATGCGGCAGTAGCCCGCATCATGTATCGTGGGCAAACCGACCTTCCGCGCCCACTTTTGTGCTGACTGGGGAGGCAATCCCATCCTGTAGCCGATCTCGACCGATCCTATGATCTCTGCTGCAGCCTGAAGAACATCCGCTGCGAGATATGCTTTACCCTGGCGACGTATGCGGCCGGTGGCGACGAATCTGAGAAACTGATTGGTGGCCAGGTTGAGTATCTCGCTGGCATCGGTGCCTGATAGCTCATCCTCGACATGGGCGCCGGACAACGGGTTTTCCAACATCCGCAAAGTGTCGATGAGGTCGGCCGGGATTAGTATCTGGTGGGACAGGTCTGTCGCTTCGGGGGCCAGACCAAATCGACCATCCGGCCCCAGAAGCCAGGCGAAGATGCCGGCCCAAGGCTTGGCGCGACCGCCAATGGCCCTAGCTGCGATTTGTAGCGGTATGCCGTCAACTATAGCAGGATCGGCTTTGGCTTGGATTTTTGCCTCGAATGCCGCCCAGGCCTTGGTGGTGGTATTGCGGACGCCATATCGCGCCTCCCAATAAGGGTGGGTCAGCGGGGCGAGTAATCCAGATTGCATCAACTGCGCTATGGCATAGCGGGGCAACTGAGTTGACTGCGACACGGCGGTCAAAGGCAGACGGTCAGGCTTGGTACGTGCCAGTTCCTCGATTTCTTCGGGATCATGGAACGGTCGAACCACGCCATGAACTCGCACGTCGGTTAGCTTGAAGACGCCAGCGGCTCGCAGCTTTGCGATGATGGTATCCGTCTCGCGCAGCACACGCACGGCTGATTTGGCGGAGATCAGTCCAATTATGTCATTCCCCTCGTCGGCCGACGGGAGGTCGGTCAGATCAGGGCTTTGACTGAGATCGGGTTGCTCTTGCTGCAGGCCATGTAGAAACATCGCGAACAGGGCTTTGACGCGGGGCGAGGAGCGGCCGATCCGGGCTTGCTTGACGGCGTGCCCCAGCTTGTTCGACCAGTTGTCCCCTTCGCCTGGAGTTGGAAGTAGCTGGGCTGGAACGATGGGCCATTGGCGCAGCAGCGTTACAGCGTCATGAAGCGCGCTGACGACCGCCATTGTAAGGTCAGGATTGGTCAGCCATTTTCCGCGCAGTTGGTCGTTTAGCCAGGGGGAGAGCTTCAAGGCCAAGTCGGCAATGTCGTGCGGCTCCAAACTCGCAATCGGGTCAGGAAACTGTGATCGCGAAGCGGCACGTACATCGGGATCATGGCTGAAGAGGCCAGCATAGATGCCCAAATTGTCGCGCATCTCGAGAGGGATGAACTCGGCCGGTCCCTCACGCAGGTCCGCGCTGCAGACATCTTGGTCGCAGGTGGCAATGCCGTTGGCATACCGCCATCGTTGGGTGACGCCGCATTCGTGACATTCGCTGCGCAGGATCTGAAAGGTTTCCGGGCAGAATGGGACGGAGGCCAACTGCCAAATCGCACGATGATGAGCCGATAGGGCAAGGCTGGCCGGTGCGTACCTGCGGATGGTGGTTCTCAGTTCGCTCTGCCATGCGCGTCCACCAAACCAGTGTATTATAGCGCTGCCGTCTTCTGGGCCGTGGGCATGGTGGAGTAACTGGGGGTATGGCACCACCAGAATGTCGGCCAGCGCCGGTAGATGTTCGGCATTGGTTGTGGCCGCCGTCGGCTTGTTGTCGTAAACCCAGCCAGCCTCGGCCAATAGCGTTCCCGTCCGCGGATACCCGTTCTCGGCAGTCACACGGGCGACAAGGCCCATGAGACTTTCGCCAGCGATCGGCGCGAGCGGGTATTTCACTTGGCTCAAGCTTCGATCTCCACGAACGGATTATAGTCGATGAAGCTATGGGCAATGGCCCAGCTGTTCACTGCCATGGCGAGATCGTTGCGGGTAATCGCATGCCGACCTTCACGCACGACATTTATCGCCGCCGTTTCCACGATGCGGCAGGTGCGGCCGATGATTCCGCTGCTTGCGAGGCAAAGGGGGCGAGCAATGTCCTCTTCGACCAGGCCGCTGGCGACCTTCATGATCTGCTTGTCGACCATGGCGGTATCGAGGTCTTCGACGAAGTCCAGGAATAGGTCTCGATCGTCATCCGCCCACCAATCAAGGGGAGGAAGCGTGAGGGGAGGGAAGAGCCGGCCGTTCAACTCGTGGCTGGAGTGGAACAGCTTGTCCGCGTCGTGGGTGCCGAAAAAGGCGATAGGAACAAGGCCAGAATCAAGGAACGTCTTCAGGCTATCCGTGACATGGGTTGCCGCCGATGACCGGCGCGACAGATGTTGGATTTCATCGATGACGAGCAACTGCACGTTATCCCGTTTGATGGCTTGCACGGCGCGCTTGTGCAGGTTGGGTTCGGTGCCGCGGTCATAAAAGGGGTCGTCCAGGGCCTGCAGGATGGAAGAGAATAGCGACCTGGCGGTGCCAGTGCTCATGAGCTTGACGATCAGGACGGGCCGGCTGCCTTCGGGAAGTTCGCCCAGGCGTTCGATGCCGTCCCGGAAATGTTCGGCTGCTGTCGTTTTGCCGGAACCGCTTTCAGCCAGGAGGGTGATGCCATATTGCCGCTCGCCACGGGTGGCGATGCCAGAGCGCCGGACCTCATCCAGCCCTGCAATGATAGCCTCTTGGCGAGGATGAACAATCTTAATCTGGCGGAACGCGCTGCGGGCATCTGCCACACGTTGAGAGCGGGCAGCGGCTTCATTCGGCCGTACAACGGGCGGGTTTGATGTGGTGGTAGTCATGTGTTGCCTTTCGGGTAGGGGTTAGAAGTAGCTGCTGTCGTTCGAGCGCTTTTTGCGTTCACGGCGTGGTTCGGGGTCGGTGGTCGACGCGTCCGGGGTGGGTGGCGGCGCAGGAGCACGCCGGTCGCGCTCTGGCATGTCCTCTGGCGTCGCCTCTCGGGCATTGGCAGCTTTCGCCTTCTGCCGGTTGCTCCGCCGTTTAGATGCGGTAGGGGCAGCTTTCTGTGGAGCGGGGCGACGAGACAGGGTGTCGGCATCGTGCATCTCGTGCTCGATCACGTCTGCATAGATGATCGGGATATCGACCGGCTCGGGGCGCTCGCGCTGCAGGCTGGCGAGTTCACCGGTGATGCTGCGGATGCGCTTGTTTTCGTACAGCTTGGCCAGAAGCTTGCGTTCACGCTCCTTGGCTTCGGGCGTCAGCTGGTCGATGGCGTCGAGAAGCTCGGCGCGGCAGGCGTCACGCCATTCCCGTGAGTTGAAGTCGGCGGCTTCCGCTTTGGCCTTCTCACGGATCTGTTCGTGCATCCACAGGCTGATCGGCTCATCGCTATAGCCGGCCGTCTGGCAGTACAACTCGACGTCCTGATTGGTTTTGCGGTTGATCACCCAAATCTTGCGCAGATCGTATGGGTCATAGCGGAACGACACCGTTGCAGTGGCATTCTTCAGGCGCTGACGCTTGCCTTCCAAAGGGACAAGATCGGCGAGCAGGTCAGGCACGGCTTTGAAATCGCCGAAGCGCAGGCCATTCCACTCGATGCCAGCGTGGGTCAGCCGGTGCGAATTGATCTTGGGGAGGAGGGCCTTCTCGAAGATGCGAGGGTCACGCGGTAGAACGATCCCGTACTGGGCGGTGCCCTGTTTCCAACAGAGCAGAGGCTGTTTCTCGTTCAGGCCGCCATGCGGGGTCGTGTGATAGACCGCGATGGCGAACATGATGAGTGCCTCGAGTTCGTCGAGCGTCAGCACGGCATCCACGGCGGGGTCGTAATCATACTCGCGGGAGAGGGCGATCGGCAGATGGGCGCCGGCCACCTTCGATGACACGTAATTGTGGATGGTGAGGAAGATGCGCTCAACAAGGGCTCGTTCGCGCGGCTTTTTCCGACCACTGATGCGGATCGTTGCACCGGTCGCCTTGCTCATGCTCTCCATATCGTGGCTGCGGAATTCCATACCGCCATCCACGTGATATGTGCTGCACAGGCCGCAGACGTCCTGGGCTTCAGGGTGCTTGTTCTTGATGATCGGCGGCACGATCTTGGGCAGAACAGACCGGCGAAGCAACTCCGACACGGTGGCGTATGATGGGGCATTGAAGGACAGCATGTGCGAGAGCACGACCCTGCTGAACCCATCAACAAGTGCGGAGAAAGTCGGGCGGCCCAGAATGATGGCGCGTTCCACGTCGATGACGAGGAGAGCGGGTATGGGGGTGTGATCCATAAGCCCGAATTCCAGAGGACGCTCCGCCTCATGCCCTTTCCCTGCGCCACGCCACCGAGAGTAGGCTGCCTGCTTGCCGTGGCGGGCAGCGACCGTTTGCTCGCACTCAAGCATTTTGATGTCGCGATATGTGGTGCTCAGGCTCACCGGGAGGAGCGGCTCCGTAGGCATCTCGTATTCGAGCGAAGTGCCATCGTTGACGCGGCTAATCTCAGCGTTGGTCAGCACATTGATATCGGTGACGCTCTTCTTCGACGCATAGTAAGTCAAAGCCAGGCGCTGGCGGATTTCCATGCGGATGCCATCTTCATCATAGCAATGGCGCCCCTGGGCGCTCGTGGCCTCACGAGCATCGCGGTCGCCGACTTTACCGCGCTCCCGCATCCAGCGTTTCACGGTGTGTGGATTGGGTGCCTCGCCATATTTGGTGTGCAGCTCGGGGGTCCAGTGCTCGGCAAGTCCTTCAGAGATTGCCTTCACGCCGGTCATTACGCCGTTCCGATCGAGCAGCCGTAACGTTGCCAGCCGGAGCGCGCTGTCGGCGTCGAGTTCCTCGCATTCGGCAGGCGTCAGATGTGATTCAGCGATCTTGTTCTTGGCCGGCGACTGCCCACGGTCTGCCATCTGGAAGAATTGACCGTTCTGAAGCAGCGTCCGGAAGCGATCCTGGTCCATTGGACGGACGACGCCGGCGTCATCGAGATATTCGACGGGCTTGCCTGTGGCAGCATGTTCGAAGTTCAGGCGTGTGCGATATCCATGTGATGTAAAAACACAGGGTTGACCTTCGATACTGTATAGCTGATTGCGTTTGAGCTTATAGGGGAAGTAATTCACGTATCTCTCCCGAGATTTGGGTATTCTGAGGGCGCGCAAAATCCATCAGCAGTAGATATTTCTACGCTGCGAATGGCATTGCTTCTGTTGTGATGGGTGCCTGCGGGTTCGTCAGGCAGTTATGATTTCACTCTAGGTCACGGTTGAATCCTTCCTGGGGTATTTGATCTATGATCAGATGAAGCTGACAGGCATCTCATCGATGAGAGGCTGCGTGAGATCGAGCGACACGATGCGCCTCACCAGCATGGCGAAAGTGATTGCCCGCCCTTGGACAAAATTTCCGGGCGCCATCAGCTCAGCGAATTCGCCCAACTGCATGTCATCGCCTTTGCTGCGGAGGCTTTCGACGAGCCGCTTCTGCGACGATGAGATGGCCGTGCGGCGCATCGAGCTGGCGAGGCGTACGTTGAAGCGGTGGCGGCTATTCTCGAAAATTTCGGAACCGAAGGTGATACGGAACTCATGGCCCACCCGGCGGCAAATCTCGGCGACGCCGGCGAGTTTCAGCCGATATTCTGGATCTCGGAGGTCCGCATCGTCGCCTTTGACTTCGACGACCGCCAGGCGGCCATCGGCG
>DASYHX010000562.1:0-11551 GCA_035998065.1 Pseudorhizobium sp. | reverse complement strand
GCAGCACGAAGCCGGCCGCAACCGCCGCATCGAAGGCATTGCCGCCCTTTTCGAGGATGCTCATGCCCACAGCTGAGGCGATCCAGTGGGTGGAGGTGAAGACGCCGAAAGTGCCTAAGATCTCAGGCCGCGTGGTAAAGTCAGTCATGATGTGAAGTCCCTGTAAAAGTCATGCCTCGCGCGGATCCAGCGCATCGCGCAGGCCGTCGCCGAGGAGATTGAAGCCGATGACGACCAGGAAGATCGCCATGCCGGGCCACATCGCCATCCATGGCGCCTGGCTCATGAAGTTCTTGGCGATGTTGAGCATCGATCCCCAGCTGGGGGCCGGTGGCTGCTGACCGAGCCCCAGAAACGAAAGACTTGCTTCGGCAATGATGGCAGTGGCAATCGTCAACGTTGCCTGCACGATGATCGGTGCAAAGATGTTGGGCAGGATGTAGCGCAGCATGATGTCGACGTGGCCGAGACCCACTGAGCGGGCGCCTTCGACATAGTCTTCCGTCTTGACCGCCAGTACCTGGCCCCGCGTCAGCCGCACGAAGATCGGCATGGCGGAGAGACCGATGGCGATCATGGCATTCGTCAGGCTCGGGCCGAGGAAGGCTGCGAGCGCGATGGCCGTGATCAGGAAGGGCATGGCGAGCAGTGCTTCGGTGACCCGGGAAACGACCTGATCCACCCAGCCGCCGAAATAGCCGGCGATGAGGCCGAAGGGAACGCCGATCACGACCGCGATGACGACGGAGAAGACACCGGCCATGAGAGATGCCTGCGCGCCCCAGATCATTCGCGAAAGAATATCGCGACCAAGATCGTCGGTGCCGAGCCAATGGGCCGCGGAGGGCGCCTTTCGAATAGCTGACCAGTCGGTGGCAGCCGGATCGGGAATAGGCAGGAGCGGCGCTGCAGCCGCCAGGATCGCGAAGAAAAGGATGATGCCGAGACCGACAAGGGCGCCGCGGTTTGCCCGCATCTTGCGCCAGGCGCGGCTTTTCTCGCGCACCGGCGTAGCGTTGACTGTTTCAACCACCGTCATAGCGTTGCTCTCAGTCTCGGGTTCAGGAGGACGTAGAGCACGTCGGCGATAAGATTCATGAGTATAAAGCCGACGGCGGTGCACAGGACGACGCCCTGAACTACGGCGTAGTCACGGGTGAAGACGGCGTCGACAATCAGCTTGCCGAAGCCGGGAATGGTAAAGATCTGCTCCGTCAGGACGGCCCCGGCGAGAAGCTCGCCGAAGAGCAGGGCGATCATCGTGACGATGGGCAGAAGCGCATTGCGGAAGGTGTGGCTCATGATCACCTCCCACGGCGAAAGCCCCTTGGCCCGTGCCGTGCGGATGTAATCGGAACTCAACACGCCGAGCATGGACGAGCGGGTGTGGCGCATAAGCTGTGCGGCAAGCGCCGTGCCGAGCACGAAGGCCGGCATGATCATCGTCTCGATCGACCGAACAGGATCGACGAAGATGGATTCATAGCCCGATGCAGGCAGCCAGCCGAGGTTTACCGAGACCAGCAGGATCAGCATGATGCCGAGCCAGAAATTGGGGACGGAAAGGCCAGACAGTGCCACGATGTTGGAGAGGTAGTCGACCCAGGTGTTCTTCCAGACGGCCGCGAGGATGCCCATGGGAATGCCGATTACCAGCGCGAATATCATCGCCATCACGGCAAGCTGGATGGTGACCGGCAGCTTGTCGCCGATCAGATCCAGCACCGGCTGGTTGGTGCGCAGGGAAATTCCAAAGTCTCCGGTCAACACCCCACCCAGCCAATGGAAATACTGCATGATGACCGGATCGTTGAGGCGATACTTCTCTCGCAGAAATTCCAGCGTCGCCGGATCACGTTCCTCGCCGGCCATGGCCAACACGGGGTCGCCCGGCAGGAGCTTCTGCAGCGAGAAGACAAAGATCGAGATGATGATGAGCGTCGGTATTGCGACCAGCAGCCGCTTGCCGATGTAGACAGGCATGGTGAAGCCCTCGCGTCAGGAGTGGCCGCACGGAGCGTCCGTGCGGCCGGAGGACATCAGTCGGCGTTCTTGACGCCGACCAGGCGGATCATACCGTCCGGGGACGGGGCAAAATCCGCCACGCCGTTGTCGATGGCGTAGGCATAGGGCTGATGGCCGAGGTAGATAATCGGCATGTCTTCGGCGAGGATGACGCTGGCTGCATCATACTTCTCCTTGCGGACCGCATCATCCGTCGAAGCACGGGCGTCGTTCAGCAGCTGGTCCACCTCCGGATTGCAATACTTTACGTCGTTGATGCCGCCTTCGCAGGTAATGAACTGATGGATGTTGCCATCTGGATCGATACGACCGGACCAGTCGGAACGGCTCAGTTGGTAGTTGCCGGCCGTCTGCTCGGAGAGAAGCGTTGCGAATTCCGTTGCCCTCAGGCTGACGTTGAAGCCGGCTTCCGCGACCATCGACTGGATGACCTGCATCATCTGCGTCTGGGTGGTGTTGTTGGCATGCTGCAGTTCGACATCAAGGGTCTCGTGACCCGCCTCCGCCATCAGCGCCTTTGCCTTTTCGATGTCACGCGGCTGGACCGGGAGGTCCTGGTTGAACCAAGGGCTCGTCGGTGGGAACGGCTGGTTGCCAGCCTTGGCGGTGCCCTCAAAGACAATCTGATTGATGGCCTCGCGGTCGATCGCCAGCGAAAAAGCCTGGCGCAGGCGCTTGTCCTGGCCGAGCGGGTTTTCGGCTCTCGCACCGTTCCCAACGTTGACGTACATGGCCATGTATCCGGGGCCGATGACGTCGGCATAGGTGAGGTTGGAATCCTCTTTCACGGAAGACGCGTCCGAAGCTGAGATGCGCTCTGCGATATCGAGATCACCCGACCGCAGGTTGGCGAGGCGCACGGTGGTATCGGGGATCGGCAGGTAGGTCACCTTGTCGAGGAAGACCTGATCCGCATTCCAGTAGTCCTGGAACTTCTCCAGCACGATCCGGTCCTGCTGGATGCGCTCGACGAACTTGAAGGGCCCGGCGCACACAGGAGCGCTGCCGAAGTTGGCGCCCAGTTCCTGCGCGGCTTTCGGCGAAACGATCATGCCGGCGCGATCGGAGAGCTGCGCCAGCAGGGTTACGTCGGGGCTTTTCAGGGTGAATTTCACCTCGTAATCGCCAGTCGCCTCGACCTTCTCGACGGACGAAAGCTCGCTCTTGCGGCGCGATTCCGGCAGCGTCATGTTGCGTTCGATGGTGGCAACCACAGCTTGTGCATTGAACGGCGTATCGTCGTGGAACTTAACACCCTCCCGCAGTGTCATGGTCAGTTCCTTGCCGTCCTCCGACCAGTTCCATTCGGTCGCCAGCTGCGGCACGATCTTCATCTCCTGGGAGATGTCGACCAGCTTGTCGCACATGGCGGTGTAGACGATGCGGCCGACGAAGGTTCGCGACTGCGCGGGATCGAGGACGTCTGCATCATCCTGGAGGCCGATGCGCAGTTCAGCGGATGCTGCCGGGTAGGCTATCGCGGTTGCAAACAGTGCTGCTGTCAGTGTGGCGAGCTTGCTCATGTTCTCTTCCTCTGGCTGTTTTCTGGACGTTATTGTTCTTGGCCGGCTGCATGAGCCGAAGTCAGGATGCTTCGCTGAGAGAGCTTTCTCCCCCGTGTTCGAGCGAGGTGACGCGGATGAGCCGCTCCTGGAGCATCAGAAGATGCTGGCGCATGGCCTCTCCGGCGCGTGTGGGATCCCGTTGTGCGATTGCGTCTATGATGCCGCTGTGCTGTGCCAGCGAGATGTTGACGGTATTGCCGGCGGTCCGGGCGCGTTCGCGGATTGCCTGCCATGCCTCGTCCTGACGGACACGGTTGACGACGTCGAAGATACTGAGAAACAGTTGATTTCCTGCACTTTGAGCGATCTGCCGATGCAGAGCGCCATCCCATAGTTCACGCGCATCAGCATCTTCACTGTCGATGATCTTCGCGGCAAGAATCCTCATGCGCTCCACGTCCTTCGGCTTGGCGCGCACGGCGGCCAACTGGGCGAGCTGGGGCTCTATCCGCAGCCGGACCTCCATGATCTCCATAAGATCGGTACCGGCCACGATCGCATCGACGTGCTTGCTCAGACCGTCTGGGCGCTCACCGACAAAGGTACCGGCACCCTGCTTGCGCCATATCAGGCCTTCCGATTCCAGGACCTCCAGAGCCCGCCGAACCGCCCGTCGTCCCGTTCCCAGCATTTCCGAGAGTGCGCGTTCGGTGGGCAGCCTTCCATCCGGGTTAATCTGCCCCCTTCCCAGCAGTTCGCGTAGCCGATCCAGAGCGTAATTGGCGTTGTCGTGTCCGGAGTCCAAGAATGTACCAATCCTCGTACCAATGGGCGTATTGGTGCAGTGGAAGCCATTTTATCGATGTCGTCAACCTAAATTTTGTTCAAAAACTGAGTTGCCTATAAATTAATCGCATGTGGACAGGCTACGGCATGAAGCGCCTTCGCCGTGGGCAGGCCAAGGATCTCTACAGCCCGATGGTGCCCAGGAATGAGGGGTCAGCTTACGGATCTGGCAAAAGAAGCTTCGGTGGCCGCTTTCTCACCGGGCGCTCGCTGCGTATCAACCACACAGGACCGTTGCCTACATATCAAAATATCGGATATGAAGGCAACGGAAGGGTAGGTGGTGGATGACTGGCAAGGTTTTGGTTATTGATCCCGTCGAACGTCAGGATCTGATAAAAGGGCTCGCAAGCGATGTCCGGATCAGCATTCTGAAGCTTCTGCGGCGAGCAGGGGCAAAGAATGTCAATCAGATTTCCGAGAGCCTTGGACTGCCCCAATCAACGGTCTCGACCAATCTTAAGATCCTGGAAGATTGCGGCCTCATCCATACGGAAAGCCAGAGGGCGCGCAAGGGCAGCCAGAAACTCTGCCATTCCGCATTCCAGGAGATATTGATTTCCTTTGCCGAAACCGCGGCCGACGCTCGCGATAACATGATGGAGGTCTCGATGCCGCTTGGCCTCTACACGGAATTCGCGGTGACGGGACCATGCGGTCTCTGTTCGAAGGAGGGCGTTATCGGGCTCCTCGATGTGCCTGATACGTTTCTCGATCCCGATCGCATGAGGGCCGGTCTTCTATGGTTCACGCGAGGCTATGTTGAGTATCAGTTTCCCAACAATACGCTGATAAAGAAGGCAAAGCCGAAGGCTGTCGAATTTTCCATGGAACTGAGTTCGGAAGTGCCCGGCACTGCTGCCAACTGGCCGTCCGACATCTTTCTCCAGGTCAATGGCATCGACGTCGGGACGTGGACTTCGCCGGGAGATTTTGGCGACAAGCGCGGCGTATTCACGCCGGACTGGTGGAAGCTTAAGGGATCCCAATACGGAAAACTAAAGAACTGGCGCATCAACGAGGCCGGGAGTTTTGTCGACGGCATCAGGATCTCCGATGTGACCTTGGACATGCTTGGCCTTGACCGCCACCGGTCGATCCGTATGCGCGTTGGTGTCAAGGAAGACGCCCAGCATCCCGGCGGGATCAACATCTTTGGAGCGGGGTTCGGCAACTACTCGCAGGACATTGTGCTCCGAATCCAGATCTGAAGCCTCAGCGTCGTCTTGACGAGAGCAGAATGCTCCGCTTTAAATAACATCAAAACGGATACAAACCGGTATTCATGATATGAAGGCGGGGGAGGACCATGGACGCTCGAGTCACTGCGCATGCGCATTATTCCATCGGCGAGATAGACAAGCGCCTCTACGGCTCCTTCCTGGAACATCTTGGTCGGGCGGTCTACACCGGCATCTATGAACCAGATCATCCGTCGGCTCTCCCCAATGGCATGCGGCAGGATGTAATCGACCTCGTGAGGCAGCTCGATACGCCGATCTGCCGCTATCCCGGCGGCAACTTCGTTTCAGCCTACAACTGGGAGGATGGTATTGGGCCGAAGGCGGAGCGCCCGACGCGACTCGATCTTGCCTGGCGTACCTCCGAATCGAACAAGGTCGGCATCCACGAATTTGCTGAGTGGGCAGAGGCTGCCGGAACCGAGATGATGCTGGCGGTGAACCTCGGGTCGCGAGGGCTCGATGCCGCACGCAACTTCGTTGAATACGTCAACCATCCTGGCGGCAGCTACTGGTCAGACCTGCGCCGCAAGAACGGTCGCGCCGAGCCATGGGACGTCAAAGTGTGGTGCCTCGGCAACGAGATGGATGGCCCCTGGCAGGTCGGTCACAAAAGTGCTGCCGAATATGGCCACTTGGCGAATGAAACCGCTAAGGCGCTGCGCGCCTTCGATGACAAGCTTGAACTCGTTGTCTGCGGTTCCTCCCATTCCGAGATGCCGACCTATCCGCAATGGGAAGCAACCGTTTTGGACGAGACTTATGAGCAGATAGATTACATTTCGCTGCACATGTACTTCGAGAACTACGAAAAGAATACAGCCGAATATCTGGCCCTTCCCCAAAAGCTCGATCGCTACATCGGCACCGTCGGCGGCGTGATCGACTTCGTGAAGGCGAAGAAGCGCTCCAAGCGGGACGTGAAGATTTCCTTCGACGAGTGGAACGTCTGGTATCACGAGCGCAAGAACGACGCCAAGCGAATGAAGGAGTGGGACTGGCCCCACGCGCCGGTGCTTCTGGAGGACATCTACAATTTCGAGGACGTCCTTCAGGTAGGATGCATTCTCAATACCTTTATCCGCAGGTCCGACCTGGTCCGCATCGCGTGCATTGCGCAACTCGTGAACGTCATCGCTCCGATCATGACGGAGCCTGGCGGAGCGGCCTGGCGCCAGACGATTTATCATCCGTTGCAGCTTGCCTCCTGCTACGGTCGCGGCACCGCACTGAACCTTGATGTCGACTGCCAGTCATATACCTCAGATATCGCCGGATCCGTTCCGTATCTTGATGTCTCCGGCGTCCATGATGCCGACGCAGGCTGGCTGACTCTCTTTGCGGTCAACCGTCACGGCCAGGAACACATGGACATCGAGCTTTCGGTTGAGCGGTTCGGGACAATCAAGGCGATTGAGCACACGCTAATAAAGCACGATGACCTGGAGGCCAGGAACACCAAAGACAATCCCGAGAATGTGAAGCCGCAGCAGGTGGAGGGCACGGCCAGCCTGGAGGAAAATCGCGCGCGCGTTACGGTGCCGCCCTATTCCTATTCGATGATCAGGATCAAGCTCTAGTTCGTTCATAAGTGGCGGTAGGAGGCCACTTTTAATCCAGGGAGGAGAAGATGATGGCGAATTGGTACAGGTTGACGAAGGCGCTTGTGCTTGCGACGGGTCTCATGACCTCCGCCGCACATGCGGAAGAAACCGTCGTCTGGTGGGACTTCCTTGCCGGCGGCGACGGCGTGCGCATGAAGCAGTTGATCAGTGATTTCAACGCCGCACACCAGGGTGAGATCAAGATCGATGCAACCACGCTTGAGTGGGGCACGCCCTTCTACTCCAAGGTCCAAACGTCTGCTGCCGTTGGCGAGGCGCCGGATGTGATGACCTATCACGCAAGCCGCATTCCGCTCGCCGTGAGGCAGGGGATCCTGCAGGAGATCACCTCCCAGGACTGGAACACCATGGGGCTGGGCAAGGATGACTATGCAGCCGCCACCTGGGATGCCGTGACCGTCGATGGCAAGCAGTATGCGGTGCCCCTCGATACCCATCCGATCGTGCTCTACTACAATAAGGACCTGCTGGCGAAGGCCGGGGTCCTTGGCGATGACGGCAAGCCGAAGGGGATGGACTCACGTGAGGGTTTCGAGGCGACGCTTCAGGCCCTGAAGGATTCCGGTGTGAAATTCCCTCTCGGATCTGTCACCGCCGACGGCAACTTCATGTTCCGTACCATCTATTCGCTGATGGGCCAGCAGGACGGAGAGTTGATGACGGGCGACGAGTTCCTCGCTGGAGACAATGCCGAGAAGCTGCAGAATGCGCTGTCCGTGCTGCAGGATTGGACAAAAAATGGTCTGCAGTCCACCTATACGGATTATCCCGCAACGGTCGCTCTTTTCACCTCCGGTGAGGCGGCAATGATGATCAACGGCGTCTGGGAAGTCCCGACGATGACGGACCTGCAGAAGGAGGGGAAGCTCTTCGAATGGGGTGCCGTCGAACTGCCGGTGATCTTCGACCATCCCTCCACCTATGCCGATAGCCACACCTTCGCGATTCCGGCAAACAAGGGCGAGGAGATGACTGCTGAAAAGCGTGCGGCAGTGCTCGAGGTGATCAGCTGGATATCCAAGAACTCGCTGCTCTGGGCAACGGCAGGTCATATCCCTGCCTATGCTCCAGTAACGGCATCGGCGGATTACAAGGCGATGGAGCCGAATGCCACCTACTCCTCGCTGACCTCGAACATGATCTTCGACCCGAAGACACCGCTCGCCGGTATCGCGGGCCCGATCTTCGACGTCATGTCGACTTACTTCGTGCCAACGCTGAACGGCGAGATGGAACCAGCAGAGGCCGTGGAGGAGATAAAGCTCGGTCTCGAGGACCTTTGAATTGATCCCCTGGCCAGCCCGGACTCTGCCTGCCTGGCCAGATAGTTCGCTGTACATTGTTCAGCCGCCGGGCGGGAGGGATATCAGGGAGCATGCTGAGGAATAGACGCAGCGAGACGATGTTTGCCCTGGCGCTCGTCGCGCCATTCGTGGCGATCTACGGGCTTGTCTTCATCTATCCGACCATCAAGCTGTTCATGATCAGCCTGACGGACGCTCCTCTGATCGGGGAAGGCAGTTATGTCGGCCTGGCGAATTATACTCGTCTGGCTAGTGACCGTCGGTTTGAAACGGCCTTGTGGAACACCGGGTATTTCGTCCTGCTGACTGTGATCCCAGGAACCTTTGTCGCCTATGCGATCGCGCTCGGTGTGAACCGGCTGTCAGGGCGAATGCAGGCGGCGGTGCTCGCGCTGTTCTTCCTGCCCTACATCCTTCCCGTGTCCGTCGTCTACCTGATCTGGGACTGGACACTGAATTTCCAGTTCGGGATCGCGATGTATGTCTTCGACCTTCTCGACATCCAGCGCATCCCGGTCTTCAAATCCACCCTCTGGTTTATGCCGGCGGTGGGACTGATCACCATTTGGTGGACCGCGGGATTTTCCATCCTGCTTTTTCTGGCCGGATTGCGTTCCATCCCCGGAGAGATTTACGAGGCAGCGGCTCTCGACAATGCGGGGAGGTGGGCGACGTTTTCCCGCATCACGTGGCCTTTGATGTGGCCGGTGACTGCGCTCGTCCTGACGATCCAGCTGATCTCGCAGCTGAAGATCTTTGATCAGGTCTATCTGTTCTCGACCGGCGGGCGGCCAAATGACAACCTGGTCCTTGTCTACTACATCTTCTTGAGGGCCTTCCAGTCCGACCAGGGAGGACGTGCGGCCGCCGCTGCGGTGGTACTCTTCTTCATCGTCATTATCGTCTCGGTTCTTAATTTCCAGCTGACGAGGCTTTCTGGAGGCCGCAGCCGATGAACGCGCAGACCGCACGCCGCCTTAACCTCGCCGGTCTTTTCATCACCCTCTTTACCGTTGTTGCCGCGACCCTTTGGGCGTTTCCCCTCTACTGGGGCGTTGTCTCGTCGCTGAAGCCGGAAGACGAAGTAGTCCGCCCATACATTGAGCTCTGGCCAGATACGTTGACGTTCTCTCATTACATCTTTGCATTGACCGAGACCGAGATCGGCCGGTGGTACCTCAACTCCATCGTCACGGCGCTTAGCGTCACCGTCCTGACGGTGTCGTCTTCGCTGCTGTGCGGGTATGCGATCTCGCAGCTGAAGTTCCCGTTTCGCAACCTGCTGTGGTGGCTGATCCTGGCGAGCTTCATGGTTCCCATGCAGACGTTGATCGTCAACCACTTCGAGTTGGTCGCGAACCTCGGCCTGATCAACACCTGGGCGGGAATCGTGCTGCCGCAGCTGATCCACCCCGTCATCATTATTGTCTACAAGCAGTTCTTCGACGGCGTACCAAAGGACTTTCGTGAAGCCGCAGTCATGGACAATGCTTCGGAGTGGCGGATCCTGACACGGGTCTACATCCCGATGAACTGGGGCGTGACGACGGCGCTCTGCATCGTCTGCTTTATCTGGTCGTGGAATTCGTTTCTCTGGCCGTTCCTCGCGGTCACGCGCACAGACATGATGACGATCACCGTCGGCATCACTCAGGTGAACGACGCCTTCGGCGTCTATTATGCTCGCGAACTAAGCGCAGCCGTTTTGGCGGGTCTACCGGTGGCGCTGGCTTATCTGATCTTTCAGCGGCGCGTGACGGAGGCAATTACCCTGTCAGCGGGTATCAAAGGGTAGCGTCAGGGCGCGTCCTCGTCCATCGACCCCGGCAATTGCGGCGGCCCTAGTGTGCTGCGTAGGACTTGCCCGCTGCGTCGAACAGATGAATGGCGCTCGGATCAAAACGCAGTCGGACCCGATCTCCGGCGCGCACGGGAGAGCGGCCTGTATCCTGAGCGGTAATTTCCGTTCCATCGTCGAGCCTGCAATAGGCAAGGGTACGCTCGCCCAGGCGTTCGACCACGTTGACGCTTGCCTCCGTCGTATCTTCCGGAGGAGCATCCCCTTGCGTCAGCACCTGCACGGCTTCGGGACGAATGCCGAGGTCGAAATGGCCTGCGCTCGGTACGGGAGCATCGACTTCCATCTGAAAGCCGTTGCGCATGCGGATCGGTCCCGGTCCTGGGCGGGTGACTTCCACGGGAAGGAAGTTCATGCCTGGTGAGCCGATGAAGCTTGCAACGAAGCGCGAGGCCGGTCGCAGATAAACATCCATCGGTGCACCGATCTGCTCGATCTTGCACTTGTTCAGCACGACGATCCGGTCGGCGAGCGTCATTGCTTCCGTCTGGTCGTGGGTGACATAGATCATCGTGGCGTTCATCCGCTGATGCAGTTGCGCCAACTCCACGCGAGTTCGCACGCGAAGCGCGGCATCGAGGTTTGACAGCGGCTCGTCGAACAGGAAGGCTTTCGGCTCCTTGACGATCGCGCGGCCGATCGCCACCCGCTGGCGCTGGCCTCCCGAAAGCTGCGCAGGCCTACGGGCCAGCAACTCTTCCATCTCGAGCATGCGCGCGGCTTCCTGGACCCGCGCATCGATTTCCCTGGCGGGCATACCGATGTTGCGCAGACCAAACGCCATGTTCTCGCGAACCGTCATATGCGGGTAAAGAGCGTAGTTCTGAAATACCATTGCCACGTTGCGCTGGCCAGGCGGGAGTGTTTCACTGCGCACGCCGCCGATCGTCAGGGTACCGCCGTCGATGCTTTCCAGCCCGGCGATCATGCGCAACAACGTGGACTTGCCGGACCCGGAAGGACCCAGGAAAACCACGAGTTCTCCCGGTTCCACCGTGAGTGACAGGTTCTCGATCACGGACACCGCGCCATAGCTCTTGGACACGTTCTCCAGCCGAATATCCGCCATCCTCTCCTCCTCCTTTGCCCTCGGGATCATCTTTCCCGGTACGTATCAGAAGTCAAGATATATAGGCGGAGCGGCATT
>DASYHX010000542.1:0-19360 GCA_035998065.1 Pseudorhizobium sp. | reverse complement strand
TGATAGATGCTTGCCGCAGTGCTCTCCAGAAGCTCGGAAAGGTTGATGCTCTCCGGCTTGAGCTCCCGACGTCCATCGCGCGAAATCTTCAGGATCGCGTTGATCAGGCCGTCCATCTTCTTCGTTGAGGAGCGGATGAAGCCGATTGCCTCCGGCAGATCCTCCTCCACCGCAAGGCGGGCCTCGCGAATCTGGTCCTCTGTCAGCACGTCTCCGTCCGCCAGCACATAAGCCTTTACCGCAGCGAGCGTCGCATCGAGCTCGCTGGTAAAGCCCATAATGTTGACGAGCGGCGCGCGCAGGTCGTGGGAAACGATATAGGCATAGCGCTGGATCTCGCGGTTGGCCTGCATCAGGTCCTCGGTGCGCTCCTCGACGCGCTCCTCCAGGCTTGCGTTCAGTTCCTCGACCACCCCTCGGGCTCGCGACAGTTCGCGCACATGCTGGGCGACGACGAGTATCGCCCCACCCACAACGGCAATGATGACGATGCCCCCGCCGATGGCAAACCACTGCATCGAAACGGCCGAAACCGACAGCTCCTCCACCCCCGCATCGAGCCGCGTTTCGAAGGACCGGATGAGATCCTGCAGGTTCTGGCGAGCTTCGTTCATGACCTGTCGGCCATAATCGGCGCGCACCAGCGCAACTGCTCCTGAAACGTCCCCGCTCTCCACCATCTCGACGGTCTGCCTCAACTCGTTGAGCTTCTCGTTGATGAGGAACTCGACCCGGGTGATCGAGTCGCTTACCGATGTCTCCGCTTCCAGCGCTGTCCTTAGCCGCTGCAGACGAAGCGGAAGCTCCTGTAGGGACTGCTCGTAAGGCTCCAGGAACGCGCGATTCTGCGTCAGCATATATCCGCGCTGCCCCGTCTCGGCCGCATACAGAAGAACGAGCATGTCCGATGATGCCGCGCGAGCATTGCGCAACTGGATGACATTGGTGAAATAGGATTGCGTCATTCGCGCCTGAAACAGCGATGACAGCACGATCCCGATGAGGATGGCGGCGCCGACGAGCAGCATGAGCAGCGACGAGCGGGCAAAGGTATTGGTGTTGAGCGGCATGGGGTCCCGGAAATATGAAGGCCCGGGGAACCTCCTTTGCGCCAGCCGCAAAGTCAAGCCTCCCGACGTCTTGGCCGGGCGGCGGCTAGGTGCGATCCACGCAACCGATGGAGGTTTACGATCCTGGGTGCCTACAAACGTAGGTGGGCGCCATATGTCCAAGCCCACGGGCCTGGTCAGGGACAGCTCCCTTTGGATCGAGTATGGCCCCAGGGATTGTGGTTCCTGTCGTGAGGCGCAGACCGCGCTTCATATATACGCCGGAATCGGTCTCTTCGCCAGAGCTCGCAAGCGCATTCCGGCTAATTGACCGGCGCGCCCCTTCCCGACAGTTTACCTGTCAGGGATTCGATGCGGCCCGCCAGCTCGCTGAGTGTCGAAGCCAACACCATTTCGCTGCTCTGCTGGTGCTCCGTCTCCCCGGCAAGGGTGGACCTCACCTGGTGGATCTCGGCCTCACGCTCGGCGAGCTTGCGCTTTACTTCCGCCAGTTCGTCCATGATCATGATGCCCGCCATGACAGTCAACCTCAGATCACCGATCTCACCGAACTGACTCTTGAGGTGGGCGACATATTGGTCGAGACGCCCGGCAAGGTCGGTGAGATGGTCTTCCTGACCCTCCTCGCAGGCCATGCGATAGGCCTTCCCGTCGATCGTAACCGTCACCTGAGCCATAACATTTCCCTCAACGGTTAGCGGTCAAGAACCGCTCTTATCGTCTCCATAGCGGTGACGAGACGGCGCGATACCTCACGATTTACCTCTTCCAGCCGGTTGGCACGAAACTCGGACTGGTCGAGTTCCTGTGCCAGCCGCGCCCGATCCTCATGGACTCTGCGAACTTCGCCCTCGGCATCGGCGCTCTGGCGCTGGTGCTCGATGCGCATGTCGATGGCATTCTCCAGACCGCCTATGGCCGCTGTGAGTTCTACAAGCGCCTGATCCAACGTCTTTTCCGCCGGCATTCACGTCTTCCGTTTGAAGTGGCGAATCGGCTTCCGCGCCGATCTGACTGAACCCGCAAACTATTCCCCGTGTGAAGGCTGGTCAACAAAGCCGCAGTTCCAGCAAGGCTCAATCTTGTGAATGACGAAAACCGGGGCAATATCCCTGTTGGTGGAGGAACTTTGTAGTCCGCTTGCTCCCGGCGGGAAGGCCGCCAGTGCCGGGCGCTTTTGTTGACTTGCGCGTTGCACCTGATAAGGATCAGCCGCTTTCACGCGGTCCTTCCGAAGACCGTGAACGACACCCGGAAAAACAGCGGAATAGTCATGATCTCTCGCGAAAAACACAATCGGATGGCTAATGCGATCCGCTTCCTTTCCATGGATGCCGTGGAGAAGGCCAATTCGGGCCACCCGGGCCTTCCGATGGGTGCTGCCGACGTCGCGACGGTTCTGTTCACCCGCTTCATGAACTTCGATCCGAAGAACCCGCTCTGGCCGGACCGCGACCGCTTCGTGCTTTCCGCCGGCCACGGTTCGATGCTCCTCTATTCGCTGCTCTACCTCACGGGCTACGACGACATCACCATCGAGGACATCAAGCAATTCCGCCAACTCGGGTCCAAGACCGCCGGCCATCCGGAGTATGGCCATATCTCAGGCATCGAAACGACAACCGGGCCGCTTGGCCAGGGCATCGCCAACGCCGTCGGTATGGCCATTGCCGAGCGCAAGCTTTCCCAGGAATTCGGCTCCGACCTGCAGAACCACCACACCTATGTGCTGGCAGGTGACGGCTGCCTGATGGAAGGCATCAGCCAGGAGGCGATCGCACTTGCGGGCCACCTGAAACTCAACAAGTTGATCCTCTTCTGGGACGACAACTCGATCACCATCGACGGCGCGGTTTCCTTGTCCGATTCCACCGACCAGATCGCCCGCTTCAAGTCGGTCAACTGGAACACGATCTCGGTTGACGGTCACGACCCGGATGCAATCGCCGCAGCCATCGAGACGGCCCATCTTTCCGACAAGCCGACCCTGATCGCCTGCAAGACGGTGATCGGCTTTGGTGCGCCTAACAAGCAGGGCACGCACAAGGTGCACGGCAATCCGCTTGGCGCAGAGGAAATCGCGGCCGCGCGCGCGTCGCTGGAGTGGGATGCCGAAGCTTTCAGCGTTCCGGCCGACGTGCTGGATGCATGGCGCCTCTCGGGTCTGCGCTCGGCCAAGGCGCGCAAGGAGTGGGACGATCGATTGGCGGCCGTTTCGAACGAAATCCGGGCCGAATTCGTGCGTCGCTTCGCTGGCGATCTGCCGGGCGGCTTCGATAGCGCGATCGATGCCTTCAAGAAGAAGGTCGCGGAGAACAACCCCACGGTGGCGACGCGCAAGGCGTCCGAAGACGTGCTTGAGGTGATCAACGGCCTGCTGCCCGAAACGGTGGGCGGCTCCGCAGACCTTACGCCGTCGAACAACACCAAGACCAGCCAGATGACGGCGATCACGCCGACAGACTTCAAGGGGCGCTACCTCCACTACGGGATCCGCGAGCACGCGATGGCCGCTGCTCTGAACGGCATTGCCCTTCACGGCGGCCTCATTCCTTATGCCGGCGGCTTTCTGATCTTCTCCGACTACTGCCGCCCCTCGGTTCGTCTGGCGGCACTGATGGGGATTCGAGTCATCCACGTCTGGACGCACGATTCGATCGGCGTCGGCGAGGATGGACCCACCCACCAGCCGGTCGAGCATCTTGCCGCCCTGCGCGCCATCCCGAACCTGCTACTCTTCCGTCCTGCCGATGAAACCGAAACAGCCGAGTGCTGGCAGCTCGCACTGAAGGAAAAGCGCCGCCCATCGGGCCTGGCCTTGACCCGGCAGAACCTTGCTCCGGTGCGCAAGGAATATGACGAGAAGAACCTTTGCGCCAACGGCGCCTATGACCTCATCTCGTCGAGCGACGCGCCGGTGACGATCTTCGCGTCGGGCTCCGAAGTCGAAATCGCCGTAAAGGCAGCCGGCATCCTGGAGCAGCGCAATATTCCAACCCGCGTTGTTTCGGTGCCCTGCGTCGAGTTGTTCATGGAGCAGCCGGATGCCTATCGTGAGGCCATCATCGGCACCTCTCCGATCAAGATTGCGATCGAAGCAGCTGTGCGTGAAGGCTGGGACGCCATCATCGGGTCCGACGGCGTCTTCATCGGCATGAAATCCTTCGGCGCCTCCGGCCCGGCGAAAGAACTCTACAAGCACTTCGGCATCACGGCAGAAGCCGTGGTGGAAGCGGCAGAGAAGCGACTTTCCTGAAAGCCGTTCGCTCGTCAGCAGTTTCAACCAGACGTTAAGACAGACTAGCGGGAGTATCTGGAAATGACATTGAAAGTGGGCATCAACGGCTTCGGCCGTATCGGACGCAATGTTCTGCGCGCCATCATTGAATCAGGACGCACCGACATCGAAGTGGTCGCGATAAACGATCTCGGCCCGGTAGAGACCAACGCCCATCTGTTCCGCTACGACTCGGTGCACGGCAGATTCAACGGGACGGTCACCGTCTCGGGCGATACGATCGACGTAGGGCGCGGCCCGATTAAGGTGACGGCGGTTAAGGACCCGAAGGAGCTTCCATGGGGCGATATCGACATCGCCATGGAATGCACGGGCATCTTCACCTCCAAGGAGAAGGCTTCGCTGCACCTCGCCAACGGGTCAAAGCGCGTTCTCGTGTCGGCACCTTCCGATGGCGCGGACAAGACTATCGTCTACGGCGTCAACCATGACAGCCTGACGAAGGATGATCTGGTCGTCTCCAACGCCTCCTGCACCACTAATTGCCTGGCGCCGGTTGCCTATGTTCTCCATCGCGAGTTCGGCATCCAGAAGGGCTACATGACGACCATCCACTCCTATACGGGTGATCAGCCGACCCTCGACACGATGCACAAGGACCTGCACCGCGCACGCGCTGCGGCGCTCTCGATGATCCCGACATCGACCGGTGCGGCCAAGGCGGTCGGCCTGGTTCTGCCTGAACTGAAGGGCAAGCTCGATGGCTCCTCCATTCGCGTTCCGACACCGAACGTCTCTGTCGTAGACTTCAAGTTCGTTGCTTCCCGGGATGTGACGAAGGAAGAGGTCAATGCTGCGGTGAAGGCTGCCGCTGAGGGCGAACTCAAGGGCATCCTCGGTTACACGGAAGAGCCGCTGGTCTCGATCGACTTCAATCACGACAGCCACTCGTCGACGTTCTCGGGCGACCAGACAAAGGTGCTGGAAGGCAACCTCGTGCGGATCCTGGCCTGGTACGACAACGAGTGGGGCTTCTCCAACCGGATGGCCGATACTGCACTTGCCCTCGGCAAGCTGATCTAACACGCTCGGCCAGTTGCTTCAAACAGATGGCGGTCCGGCGTTCGGGCCGCCATTTCTTTTCTCGCCGCCCTTCTGTTGCCCGATTTGTTCCCGCCTTTACTATCTCTGGATCGATTCGTCCGCTCGCGGACTTTCAAGATACAATGGCTCTGTCAGCTCGCGGCACCAAGTGCCGGGGGCGAAGGCGATCACGTGATTGTCGAGCTTTAAGGAGAGGAACAGGCCACGATGGTGGAGGCGTTTTATCTATTTCTGCTGGTGGGCACCATCCTCGTGCTCGCCGCCGCCTTTTCCAGCCTTATCGCCTTTCGCTTTGGCGCTCCCCTGCTTCTCGTCTTCCTTTCGATCGGGCTCCTCGCCGGGGTCGACGGCTTGGGCATTGCCTTTGATAATTTTGCTCTCGCCTATATGATCGGCTCGCTGGCGCTAGCGATCATTCTGTTCGACTCCGGTTTCGGGACCTCTACGCATTCCTTCCGCGTCGCCGCCTGGCCGGCGCTCACCCTCGCCTCGCTCGGCGTTCTCGTAACGGCCTCCATCTTCGCCTTTGCAGCGATGCTGCTTCTCGACTTCACCTGGCTGGAGGGGCTTCTTCTGGGCTCGATCGTCGGCTCGACCGACGCAGCCGCCGTGTTCTTCCTCCTGCGCATCGGCGGCATCAACATCCGCGAGCAGGTTCGCTCCACGCTCGAGGTTGAATCCGGGACCAACGACCCGATGGCAATCTTCCTCACGATTGCATTGGTGGAACTGATCGCCAGCGGCCAAGGCTTCGAAGGGCTGGATGTTCAGTTTGTGCTGCTCTTCATCGAGCAGATGGCGCTGGGCCTTGTCTTCGGCTTTCTCGGCGGGATGATGATCGTCTGGATCCTCAATCGCTTTACCCGAGACAGAAGTCTTGCCCCCATCTTCGTGCTGGCGCTGGCGCTTCTGGTTTTCGCCTTCACCGGAGCCATTGGCGGCAGCGGCTTTCTGGCGGTGTATGTCGCGGGCATCTATTCCGGCAACCGGGAGATGTTCGCGCGCGAGTCCATCGCGCGCTTCCACGCCGGGCTGACGTGGCTTGCGCAGATCGTCATGTTCATCGTGCTCGGGCTGCTCGCAACGCCGTCTCAGTTCCCCTCGATCATCCTGCCGGCTGTCGGCCTTGCACTCTTCCTGGTCTTCGTGGCGCGCCCCCTCGCCGTATGGCTCAGTCTTCTGCCGTTTCAGATGACGCAACAGGAGACGGGGTTCATCGCCTGGGTTGGATTGCGTGGCGCGGTTTCTATCCTGCTGGCGATCATGCCCTTGCTGGGAGGCCTGGAGAACGGACTTCTTTATTTCAACACCGCCTTTATCGTCGTGCTGGTCTCGTTGTTGCTGCAAGGCTGGACCATCAAGCCTATGGCACAGAAGCTCGGCCTGATCATCCGTCCACGCATGGGCGAGATCGACAAGATCGAGCTCGATCTGCCGGGCAAGTCGACGCACGAACTTCTGTCCTACCGCGTCATGAAGGACAGTCCCGTGCTTCGCGGCGAACGGGTGCCTCGATGGGCCATGCCGTCGCTCGTGATCCGCGATGGCCGCAGCATGCGCTACCAGTATGCGGGCCGACTGCAGGAAAACGACCAAGTCTATCTCTTCGTCACGCCGACCTACATCCGGCTGCTCGACCGGCTGTTCGCCAGCCGGGTTCCGGTGGAAGATGATGATGAGGATTTCTTTGGGGCGTTCTCGGTTTCACCCTCGCGCCCGGCGCGGGAGCTCGACGCCGCCTATGGCCCCGGCTTGCTTTCCTCGACCGAGCAGAACATGACCATCGCTGACCTGATGACCCACCGTCTGGGCGGGCGCGCAGAGTATGCCGATCGCGTCCGTTTCGGCTCCGTCGTCCTGATCGTCCGCGACCTCGACGAACATGACGCGATCGCAGCGGTCGGCGTTTCTCTGGAGCCCGTGGAGCCAGCAACCGCGTTGCCGGTCTTCATTAACATGCGCGAGATCGCGCACCGGGTACGCGATCAGCTGCGCCGCTACCGGGGCAAATCGGTCTCGGGCAAAAACACGCCACATACACCTCCGCAGGACTAACGATCGGCGCAAAGCCGGCGCTTCGCCTTGCGCCAAGCATCAGGAATAGTATGGTCCGCTTCGCAATTTCAAGCTGACGAGGATCCATTCCATGCCTGCGTTCAAGACACTCGACGACCTCAACGACATTGCCGGAAAGCGCGTTCTGGTGCGCGTCGATCTCAACGTTCCTGTCTCCGAAGGCCGGGTGACGGACGCGACCCGCATCGAGCGCGTTTCGCCGACGATCCGCGAGCTTTCCGAGAAGGGTGCCAAGGTGATCCTGCTGGCCCATTTCGGTCGCCCGAAGGGCCAGCCGGTTGCCGACATGTCGCTGTCGCTGATCGCGCCTGCCGTGGAGGACGTGCTGGACCACGCGGTCTTCTTCGCCTCCGACTGCATCGGCACGCCGGCCGAGGAGGCGATCGCCAGAATGAACGATGGCGACATTCTGCTTCTGGAAAACACCCGCTTCCATAAGGGCGAGGAAAAGAACGATCCGGACTTCACCGCGGCTCTGGCAAAGAACGGCGATATCTACGTCAACGACGCGTTCTCCGCCGCCCATCGCGCCCATGCCTCGACCGAAGGCCTTGCTCGCCACCTGCCTGCCTATGCCGGCCGCACCATGCAGGCGGAACTGGAGGCGCTGGAAAAAGGTCTCGGCAATCCTTCGCGCCCGGTTGTCGCGATTGTCGGCGGCGCCAAGGTCTCCACGAAAATTGATCTTCTGATGAACCTCGTGAAGAAGGTTGATGCTCTGGTGATCGGTGGCGGCATGGCCAACACCTTCCTGGCTGCCCAAGGGATCGACGTCGGAAAATCGCTGTGCGAGCACGACCTCGCGGACACTGCCCGCAAGATCATGACGGAGGCGGAAGATGCCGGCTGCTCTATCGTGCTGCCGGTTGACGGTGTCGTTGCACGCGAGTTCAAGGCCGGCGCAGCCAACGAAATCGTGGCCATCGACGCCATTCCGTCCGATGCCATGGTGCTGGACGTGGGGCCGAAGTCCGTCACAAAGGTCAATGACTGGATCGCCAAGGCCCACACGCTCGTCTGGAACGGTCCTCTCGGCGCCTTCGAGATAGAGCCTTTCGACGCTGCCACGGTCTCTTCAGCGCGGCATGCGGCGGAGCAGACCCGTTCCGGCCTGCTTGTCTCGGTGGCCGGCGGCGGCGACACGGTTGCCGCCCTCCACCATGCCGGCGTCGCCGACGACTTCACCTATATTTCCACAGCCGGCGGCGCCTTCCTGGAGTGGATGGAAGGCAAGGAGCTACCTGGAGTCTCCGTGCTCAGCAGCTAGTCGAAGGATCTGTCGAAGGCACGAGAGATAGGCCGTTCCGCGCCTTCGTCAACAACATCTGAAATAATTAGCCGTTTGAAACGATTGAATTGAATTCAATCGTTTCAATGACTTACCCCAGGATTTACTTCCGCCCTACATCTGTTATCGGCCATTGATAGCCTCGGAATACAGTGCAGATGAGCGCATATCGCGCCATTTTTGGGATAGGAGTGGGACATGGTGGACGCAAAGATGTTGAACAAAATGAGCTCTGCGCCTGGCTTCATCGCGGCGCTGGACCAGAGCGGGGGTTCAACACCTAAGGCATTGAGCCTCTACGGCGTTTCCGAATCCGACTACCAGAGTGAGGAGGAGATGTTCCGCCTGATGCACGCGATGCGCGTCCGCATCATGAGCGCGCCGGCGTTCACGGGCGACAAGGTCATTGGCGCCATCTTGTTCGAGCGGACAATGGATGGCGACGTCGATGGCGAAACGGTTCCCGCGTACCTTTGGGAGAAGCGCGGCGTCGTGCCCTTCCTCAAGGTCGACAAAGGGCTGGAGGCCGAAGCAAGCGGCGTCCAGTTGATGAAGCCCATGCCCGAGCTGGATGCTCTCCTGATCCGCGGCCGCGAAAAGGGAATCTTCGGCACCAAGATGCGTTCGGTCATCGCTCATGCCGACAAGGAGGGAATCGAGGCCGTTGTAAAGCAGCAATTCGAGGTGGGCCGCCAGATCATCGGTCAGGGCCTCGTACCGATCATCGAACCTGAGGTCTCCATCAAGAGCCCCAGCAAGCAGGAAGCCGAAGTCATTCTGCGTGATGCAATTGCCGAGCAGCTCGACAAGCTTCCGGCAGGCGAGAATGTCATGCTGAAACTGACGATCCCGACCGTTGCGGATTTCTATGCTCCATTGGTGGCCCACCAGTCCGTCATCCGCGTCGTTGCACTTTCCGGCGGCTACAGCACGGCCGATGCCTGCGAGAAGCTCAGCCACAACCGCGGCATGATTGCGAGCTTCTCGCGCGCGCTGACGGAAAAGCTGCGCGTTTCGATGAGCGACGACGAGTTCAACACGAGCCTCGCGGAAACGATCGATCAGATCTATGCTGCCAGCGTGGACAAGGCCTGATCGGGTCACAAGACGCTGCGGCCAGCCGAACCGTTGGCCGATCAACCACCTCTGCGTAATGAACAAAGGCTGCGCCGGAATCGGAGCAGCCTTTTCTGGTTGCCTGTAGTGACAGTCGCGCTAGGTGAAGTCCCGCGCTAGGAGCGCCAGCGCCCAGATCACGAAGGCCGCCACCGCGACCTTCCAGAAATCGGCGCGACGCTTCAAGCCAGGCAGGCCGAGTGGCCGGATGATGTGAACCGCCATGGCAAGGAGCAACAGGATGCCGATCAGCTTCGAGATGTGTTTCTCTCCCGTTCCGTCGTCACAGGCTGGTCACGTTTGATGGCCACCAATGCCGACGCACCGAATCGTATAGGCAGGAATGCGCTATCGGTCGTTAATCCTCAATGGATGCTGCCTGCAACATAAATCCCGATATGCCCCGCGAGGTACTTCCCCAGATGCACAAGTTGGCCACTACATATGCAACGTAACCTGCTGCCGGTCCTGGCGCTTCTCACGAGCACGCTCTTCCTGTTTCTCGGCAATGGACTACAGGGCCTTCTCCTGCCCGTTCGCGGATCGTTTGAAGGTTACTCCAACGAGATCCTCGGACTGATCGGCACCACCTGGGCGACCGGTTTCGTCGTCGGTTGCTTCGTGGCGCCGAATCTTGTCCGCCGCATCGGCCATGTGCGCGCCTTTGCGGGTTTTGGCGCGCTGATTTGCCTCAACGTCCTGCTGACCGGGCTCCTGGTCGATCAGACCGCTTGGCTGATCCTGCGCGCGGTGACCGGCTTCTGCACCGCCGGCACCTCCATGATCATCGAAAGCTGGTTGAACGAGAGAGCCACGAATGAAAGTCGCGGTGCTATCTTCTCCTTCTACATATCGATCACGCTATTCGGCGTCGTCGGCGGCCAGATGATGGTACCCTTCGCCGACATTTCCACGCCGACGCTGTTTATGATCTGCGGCATTCTCTACTGTTTCGCCATTATCCCGACTGCTGTGTCGAAGGCAGCCTCGCCGCAACCGCTGAAACGGGTTCGACTCGACCTGAAAGCACTCTATCGGAATTCTCCGGTCTCCTTCGTGGCCATCCTCCTCGTCGGCACCGCCAACGGCGCCTATGGTACGCTGGTGGCGGTGTTCGGGGCGCGCGCCGGGCTGCCTGAAGACAGCATCGCAATCATGGTCAGCGTCACCATCCTCGCCGGCGCCATTGCTCAGTTTCCTGCAGGCCGCCTTTCGGATCGGATGGACCGGCGGTTTGTCTTGGCGGCGCTTGCCGGGCTGGGAGCAATCGCCGGTCTCGGACTGAGCCTCTTCGAACCCGCCAACGTCTATGTCATTCTGGTGCTTGTCGCGGTTTACGGTGCGGCTTCGAATGCCCTTTATCCCATTGCCGTCGCGCATGCCAACGATCACGCCGCTCCGGAAGACTTCGTTAAGGTATCAGGGGGGCTTCTGCTCATCTACGGCGTGGGAACCATCATCGGCCCGACCCTCGGCGGCCCCGTCATGACGTGGCTCGGTCCCTATGCCCTGTTCGCTGTCACGGCACTAAGCCATGTCCTCGTGACCGCTTATGCCATCTTCCGAAGCCGCCGGCGTGCCCCGGTGCCGGTAGAAGAGCGCGACAGCTATGCCGGTTCTCCGGCACTGGCCCCCTCCTTGACCACGCCCGAGAGCTTGCTGCTTAATCCTCGTGCCACGGAAGGCACCGAGGATGGAGAGGAAAGGCAGCCGACATGAGCACCGCCGACGACGACAGGCCAAAGAAGCAGGTAAATTCGCACGAGGTCGGCTGCGACCTCAGTTCACTTTCTGTCGAGGACCTGGATCAGCGGATCGACCTTCTACAGAACGAGATCGCGCGCCTTCAGGCAGACAGGGAGAAGAAATCGGCCGGTCGCAGTGCTGCCGAAACTCTCTTTCGCCTTTGATGAAACGGAAAAGATTAATGGTAAACCAATTCGGACTTTAACTGGATTTTAATCATCAAAGTGGAAGATAAGAAACATCCGGGCCTCCCGGACTCAGACGGTTTCACCACGTGGCGAAGAGGTCTGACTTTCTCCCTGTTTTACCTTGAGAGCCGCTTTCGCGGCTCTTCTTTTTTTCCAGCACCGTCAAAAGTGTGGGTATTAACCCTTCCTTAATAAACGGCTTGCCGATCGGCGCTATAAACCTCATCTTAACTTACAAGAACACGGACGCGGAACTTTCTTTCCCCGTCATCATTGCCCGAGTGATGCGTTAGCAAGGTGAACTTCATGTCGGAACAGGGACTGAACACAGTCAACTTCGCAGGCCGCGCTGCCGCCTCCTCGCATTTCAAGGCGCTTTATGCCGAAGGGATGTCGTTGGTCGAGGAGACTGCAGCCTATTTGGATGGGCCCGGGCGCACTGCCTCGAAGGTCCTGCCTCGGCTCGCGTCGGTTCTCTACGCTGCCGAATCCATGAGACTTACGACACGCCTCATGCAGATGGCGTCCTGGCTTCTGCTACAGCGCGCGGTCAACAACGGCGAGATGAGTCGGGATCAGGTGCTGGTCGAGAAAAACAAGGTGCGTCTGGATGGCTTCAATGTCGACAAGAACGCCCCGGGTTGGCTGGATCTGCCGGAAGGTTTCCGGGACCTTGTTGAGCGGTCCCTGCGCCTGCAGAACCGTGTCGCTATCCTCGATCGTGAGATCTATCGACCCAAGGACGCTGTGGTCACCCCTGACAACGAGAACGGCGTGCGCGCCCAGCTTAACCTGCTACAGACGGCCTTCAGCGCCTGAGGCGAACCTAATCCACCTATCGAAAGAGCAGGCTTCGGCCTGCTTTTTTGTTCGCGGACAAAGAAAAAGGCCCGATCACAGATCGGGCCTTTTCATGCAGGGGACGATCGATCGGCTTAGAGGCCGAGACCACCAAAACGCTTGTTGAACTTCGAGACGCGGCCGCCACGGTCCATCAGTTGCTGGTTGCCGCCGGTCCAGGCCGGATGCGACTTCGGATCGATTTCAAGGTTCATCGTGGCGCCTTCCGAACCCCAGGTGGAAAAGGTTTCGTATTCGGTACCATCGGTCATGACGACCTTGATCTTGTGGTATTCGGGATGGATATCAGTCTTCATGGCCCTATTCCTGCTGTCCGGGTCCATATGCCGCAATTGCGATCTCGAACCCTCTTCAATAAATGAAAGCCGCAGACCATAAGGCCACGGCTTCCCAATTCGATGCGGAGCCTATACAGGATGGGCGCCGGGAGCACAAGGCCCGTCGGCCTCAGAAAGAGGCGGGCGAGTAAGAGGGTAAAGTGGCATACGCAGAAGACAAAAAGCCAAGAGGCAAAGCAATTGGGCCATTGGCGAGGCTCCTTCCCTACCTCTCCCGCTATCGGGGTCTTGTTCTCGGTGCCCTCTTTGCCCTGATCCTTTCGGCAGCCACGACCCTGGCCCTTCCCCTCGCCGTCCGCCGCATGATCGATCACGGATTTGCAATCTCCGACGGCACGTTCATCAACAACTACTTCGGCATGTTGTTTGGCCTCGCTGTCCTGCTGTCGCTTGCAAGCGCCCTCCGCTACTACTTCGTCATCACGGTGGGTGAACGCGTCGTCGCCGATCTGCGGCGTGACGTCTTTGCGCGGATCACGAGCCTGTCGCCGGCTTTCTTCGACGTCAACCAGTCGGGCGAGATCGTGTCCCGCCTGACGGCGGACACCACCCAGATCAAGTCTGCCTTCGGATCGGCCGCCTCCCAGGCACTGCGCAACACCATCCTGTGCCTCGGTGCCATGGGGATGATGATCTACACGAGCCCCAGACTTTCCGGCCTGGCGCTGGGGGCGATCCCTATCATCGTCTTCCCGCTCGTCGCTTTCGGCCGCTCCGTACGGCGCCGTTCGCGCGCAGCCCAGGATACCCTGGCCCGCACCTCAGCCTATGCCGCCGAAACGGTCGGCGCGGCTCGAACTGTCCAGGCCTTCAACGGCGAAGCTGCGGCCAGCAGCCGCTATGCAGGAACGGTAGAGGAAGCCTTCGAGGCTGCACGCGCTGCCATCCGCTCGCGCGCTCTGCTCACGGGTTTTGCAATTCTTATGGTCTTCGGCAGCATCGTCGCGATCCTCTGGTACGGCGCCCAGAACGTGTTGTCCGGAACGATGACCGCAGGCACGCTCGGCCAGTTCGTTCTCTATTCTGTCATCGGTGCAAGCGCGTTGGGCCAGCTCTCCGAGGTCTGGGGAGAGCTCTCGCAGGCTGGCGGCGCCGCCGAACGGCTGACGGAGCTCCTGCGCGAAGAACCCGCAGTTAAGGATCCTGCCGACCCCATCAGCCTCCCCGCACCGCCCCGCGGCGACGTGCTCTTCGATAGGGTCTCCTTCGCCTATCCGACGCGTCAGAACACCATGACGCTGAACGGCCTCTCCTTCCACGTCCAGCCTGGCGAGACGGTTGCCTTCGTCGGACCCTCGGGTGCGGGCAAGAGCACCATCTTTTCGCTCCTGCTGCGGTTCTACGACCCCGTCTCCGGCTCGATCCGGTTGGACGGAGTGGATGCGAGGGAAACGTCGCTCCAGCAGTTGCGCGATCGGATGGCGATCGTCCCGCAGGACGTCACCATCTTCGCTGCCTCGATCCACGACAACATCGCATTCGGTGCACCGGAGGCAAACCGGGAAGCCGTCAGGGCCGCGGCCATCGCCGCTCAGGCCGACGAGTTTATCTCGAGGCTGGACCATGGATATGAGACCATGGTTGGTGAACGTGGCATCACCCTTTCCGGAGGCCAGCGCCAGCGCATTGCAATCGCTCGGGCAATCTTGCGCGACGCTCCGGTTCTGCTTCTCGACGAGGCCACTTCGGCGCTTGATGCGGAAAGCGAAACACTGGTCCAGAAGGCTCTGGACGGCCTGATGAAGGATCGCACCACGCTGGTGATCGCCCACCGTCTGGCAACGGTACTCAAGGCGGACCGCATTCTGGTGATGGATGAGGGTCACATCGTCGAGGAAGGCACGCACCAGAGCCTGATCGCCAGGGGCGGACTTTACGCCCGTCTCGCCCGCCTGCAGTTCCACGATCTGGAGCGCGATACCGTCAGCGCTCTGTAAGTTTCAGTTCGATACGCCGATTCTGGTTGCGCGCCTCCGGCGTGTCTCCCTCGGCGATCGGCTGATACTCACCGAAGCCCGCCGCTGCAAGTCGCTCCGCCGGCACTCCGAGGGAGATCAGATATTTGACGACAGAAGTTGCTCGCGCCGATGAGAGTTCCCAGTTGTCCGCGTAGCGGCCGGTTCCCGTCAGCGGAGATGCATCGGTGTGGCCATCCACACGCAGCACCCAGTTGATTTCGTCCGGGATTTCCTGCGCCAGCTCCAGAACGGCCGCGGCGAGCTTGCTCATCTCGGCGCGACCGGCGGCATCGAGCTCTGCACCCCCCACCGGGAAAAGCACCTCCGACTGGAAGACGAATCGGTCGCCGACGATGCGAATATTCTCGCGGTCGGAAAGAATTTCACGCAACCGTCCGAAAAAGTCGGATCGATAACGGTTCAGTTCCTGCACCCGCTGCGCCAGCGCCACGTTCAAGCGTCGACCAAGATCGGCAATCTGTGCCTGTGATGCCTGATCCTTTGATTCCGACGCCTGCAATGCCTGCTCCACTGCCGCGATCTGCGCACGAAGGGCCGCGATCTGCTGATTGAGCAGCTCGATCTGGTTCATCGCACGCGCGCTGACCTGCTGCTCCTCATCGAGCTGTTCCGTCAGTTGCCCGATCCGACTGTTCGCCGCATCGCTGCTTCCTGCCCCTTGATCGAGAAGCGCCTGAAGGCGTGACCGCTCGGTTTCGGAACTCGCGAGGGATGATTGCAGATTTGCAAGGGTGTCTTCGAGGTCCTGGGTGTTCCCCTTTTCCAGCGCAAGGAGTTCAGTGAGCTCAGCGATCTGGCTGTTGAGTCGGTTGAGGACCTCGTCACGACCGGTGATTTCCCGGCTGAGGATGAACTGGGCCAGCACGAAGACCGTAAGCAGGAACATGATGGCAAGGAGCAGAGTGGAAAGCGCATCCACGAAGCCGGGCCAATAGTCGACCCCCCGTTCCCGGCGGCGATTTTTCACGAGCGCCATGCGTTACTTGCTCCCGATTTTCTCGGAGAGCCGGTCGAGCGTACGGCGCAGGGCTTTCGCCTCCTCCTGCTGAGCCTCGATCCAGTCGCGCAGCATCTGCTGCTCGTTGCGCATGTTCTTGACGAGTCCCTGAATGCCCTCAGCAAGATTGGCCATGGCCGACAGCGACTTCTCGTTCTGTCCGCCATCGCTCGCCTTTGCCTGAACCGCCGCCAGCTTGCGCAGCTGATCGGTGAGGGCCTTCAGTTCCTCGGAAGAGGGCGTGCCCGCACCGCTTGCCGCCGGCGTAAGATCGAAGCCGACATCGGTAAGGGAAGAAAGCCAGTTTTCGAGTTCTGTATAGAAGCGGTTCTGCGCCCGGCCCGCCTGGATGTCGAGAAAGCCAAGGATAAGCGAACCGGAAAGGCCGAGGAGCGAGGACGAAAACGCCGTACCCATACCGGAAAGCGGCGCCGTCAGCCCGCTCTTCAGGGCCGCCAGCACATCATTCGTATCCCCACCATTGGGGTCGAGCGTCTGGATTACGGTGCTGATCGATCCGATTGTGCCGATCAGGCCCCAGAACGTACCGAGCAGCCCGAGGAAGACCAGCAGGCCGATGAGGTAGCGCGAAATCTCGCGCGACTCGTCGAGGCGGGTGCCAATCGAATCGAGGATGGAGCGCTGCGAGGATGGCGAAAGCGACATGGTCTGGCGACGGCCGATCAACGCCCGCATCGGTGCGAGCAGCCTTGGCTCCCGCCCCACCCGGTCGGCGCTGCCCGCAGCCCGATAGGAGTTGAACCAGCGCACTTCGGGGATGAGGCTGATCACCTGGTTGAAGACCAGCACGATGCCAATAATGAGAACGCCAAGGATGAAGCCGTTCAACCCGGGGTTGGTCATGAAGGCGCTGTGCGCCTGCCGGTAGAGAATGGCAGCGATGAATCCGACGAGGATGAGGAAGATCAACATCGTCCACAGAAAGGGGACGGGATTGGAGAGTTTGTGGCTGTAGCCGCGGCCCGTTTCCGACTCGTCCAGATCGTCCACTCTCGCATTCGCCATGTTGTGACTCGGCCTCCTGGTAAGGTTTGGCCCGGAGGCTAGTGGAAAAATGCGACGAATTGAAGTGCCGAAGCGCCCGCAGCCGCCTCAACCGGCCTAGCGCGTCGGCACAGGGCGGTTGACCACCTCAAGCAATGCCTTCTGTACGTATTCGTTGCCGGCAACGACATTGCGGCTGTCGAAGATATTGGTGGTGCCCCTCATGTCGCTGACAAATCCGCCAGCCTCACGGATCAGAACCAGACCGGCGGCCACGTCCCAAGGAGACAGATCCGTTTCCCAGAAACCGTCCATCCGTCCGGCCGCCACGTAAGCGAGATCCAGGGCCGCCGCGCCGAGACGGCGAATACCCGCGGCCTCGCCCATGACATGACGAAGCTCGACAAGGAACTTTCCGTGGTTGCCGCGGCCAAGATGGGGGACACCGCAACCGATCACGCAGTCGGAAAGGGCACGGCGTGCGCCTACCCGCAAACGGCGGTCATTGAGAAAAGAACCGCCGCCCCGTTCTGCGGTGTAGAGTTCGTCGGTCGCCGGATTGAAGATGACGCCTGCAACAATCTCGCCGTTCCGTTCCAGCGCGATCGAGACGGCAAACTGCGGAATGCCGTGCAGGAAGTTGGTCGTGCCGTCGAGGGGATCGACAATCCAGCGATGGGCGCCATCGGTTCCCGTCTCTTCGCCGCCTTCCTCCCCCAGAAAGCCATAGGTTGGCCGCGCCTTCATAAGTTCGTCGCGCACGATCTTCTCGGCCTTCAGGTCCGCCTGCGAAACGAAGTCGCTCGGGCCTTTGACGGAAACCTGCAGGTTTTGCACCTCCCCGAAGTCGCGAGACAGCGACTTACCGGCCTTGAGGGCAGCCTGGACCATGACGTTAAGAAGGGCGGAACGAGCCATGCAGGAAATTCCTTGAAGTGCGGAAGCTTGCCCCGCATTGACTTGCGGCGGGACGGATCTCTTGGCTTATGCAGTGATGGGCGGCTTCAAGACCATAAAACTGGGGCAAGTTCAAGTCTTGCACGGGAACCGGATTGCCATTTGCCCAATCCGTCGGCGCTTTCCGCGTTGACGATAGAGCCAGGCAACGGCCATGCCGTTCGCGACACCGTCGATGGCAATCTATGTCCCTCGGCCTGAAGGCCCTTTGCTGCCCGCCATGATCCTGGCGGATCAGCGGCTGCGCTGGAACCGGTTCGCGGCTTCGATCGCCTTTTTCTGCAACTCCTCGCTGATCCCCAGGTAAAAATCCTCCAGTTCAGGATCCTTGAGACCCGCGCGACGGGACAACACATACCATTTGGCCGCCTGGACGGGGTCAGGCCGCGTTCCCAGCGCGTTGATGTAAAGATGCGCAAGCTTGTTCTGCGCCACGACATTGCCCCGTAAGGCGGCAATCCGCATCCACTGGAAACCCTCCTCGTAGTCTCGCTCGCCGCCTGTGCCATTCACCAGCCATACGCCCATGTCGAGTTGAGCGGTATCGAAGCCGGCCTTCGCCGCCCGCTCAAGCCATAGACGCGCCTTGCTCTTCTTCTCCTCCGGCAATCCGCTGACGTAGACATAGAGCTGTGCCACGGCATACTGCGCATCCGCCAGTCCCTGCGCAGCCGCCTTCTCGTAGTACGGAAGCGCGAGCTTGAGCCCCTTTTCTCCCGGATTGTCAGAAACGAGAATCTGCGCCCAGTTGAACTGCGCGGAGGCATTGCCGGCTTCGGCGGCCTTGCGCATGAACTCGTCGGCTTTCGCCTTGTCGCGCTCCACATGGCGGCCGGACATCAGCAGGAGCGCGTACTGAAACATGGCCGCCGGGTCGCCCTGCTCCGCAGCCTGCCCGTACCAGAAGGCAGCCGCCTTGGGATCACGCTTGATACCGAGCCCCTTGGTCACCATTTCGGCGACCAGCGTCTGCGCCGCCGGATCTCCCTCTTCCGCACGCGGCAACGCCTTGGCAAGAGCGGTAACGTAGAGCCCCCGCTGATAGGCTCCAAAGGCCTCATCGATCGGACCGTCGTAAGGCTTTTCGGGCGGTGCCGGCGGAAGCGTGACGCCCATCCTCTGATAAAGCTGCACCCCGCCGGATGCATCGAGGTCATCGGCTTGCTCCTCGGACGTGTCACCTTCCCCCACCCGCCCCTTTTTCATGGGCTCGGTTCCGCGCTCCAGCGGCCGCGTTACCGCCGGCGGCGACTGCTGGGCGAAGACCGGCGGAACCGCCAGAGCGCCCGCAAGGGCGGTGGCCAGAATGGCTATGCCGGGACGAAGAGGGTGGGATGTGGACCGCATCCGGGCCATCAAGCCTCAAACCGTGGCGCTTTTTCGTCCAAGAGAGCATT
>DASYHX010000514.1:0-4865 GCA_035998065.1 Pseudorhizobium sp. | reverse complement strand
AGCACAACCCGCTCGGGCGGACGTTTCAACGCAGGATTTGCCGTCCCGACGACCTCCAGAAAATACCGCCACCGGCCTTCCCCCGCTGCCTCGCGCCGTTGGACCTTCCCCATCAGGTTGGTCGTCACCGGTCCATCGAGGATCACTGTCGCCGCCCGCCATGTCTCCACCTGCGCCAGGACGCCTCCCAAGAGAAACAGGATAGAGGCGAGCGCCATGGTAGGTACGCGTCCCATCCTCCGGTAGCTGACAATGCCAATCAAGCAGAGGGCGAGCCACAGACCGAAGATTAGCGCCGCCGGCGGATCGGACGGAAAGGCAAACCAGGAGGCGGCACCTGCACCGACGAGAACGGGCACGAACAAGAAGGCATGTCCGTGGCTGACCTCCTCCTCCAGCAGCGCCCGAAAGCAGGCACCGGAGAACGTCTGTCTCGTTCCCCTACTCGCGTGAGGTCGCAGCAACAGCCGTCGGCGAAGGGAGAGCATGGGGGGACGCCCTCGTGCTTCCTGTTCCAAGATCGGCGCGAGCCGATCCTCCCGGCGAGAAGAGGCCGCCTGCGACTCCGATCCGAGAAGAACGACATGCTCCTGCGGCATCTGCGGCAAGCTCCCGCCCCACGTCGAGAGCATGCAACCGGATTGGCAGAAATGCAACCCGCGCCTGTGCCCACAGCCGGGCCACCGGAGGGGCAGCCTGGTGCTCGTGACCCTTCTTTAACCCCGTTTCAGAGCTTGCGGAAACTTGCTTTCTGCGTTGCACAATTAGACATCAGCAGTGCTTGGCAGCAGCCACCGGATCATATAGCTACGTTGCTACGCTTAATTCTGTGGCGTTTTGATACGCTACGCCGCCAACAGGTTGGAGGATCACATGACCGACAGAAGCGCAAATCTGGTACTAGGTGATAAGAACGTCGATCTCAGTGTGAAATCTGGGACGATCGGGCCGGACGTCATCGACATCGGCAGCCTCTACAAGCAAACCGGGGCCTTCACCTACGATCCGGGTTTCACTTCGACGGCCTCCTGCGAATCCAAGATTACCTTTATCGACGGTGACAACGGCGTTCTCCTCCACCGCGGGTATCCCATCGAGCAGCTCGCCGAACACGGCGATTTCCTGGAGACCTGCTATCTGCTCCTTTACGGTGAACTCCCGACTGCGGCGCAGAAGAAGGACTTCGACTATCGCGTCACGCACCACACCATGGTGCACGAACAGATGACGCGCTTCTTCACCGGCTTCCGCCGTGATGCCCACCCGATGGCCGTCATGTGCGGCTGCGTCGGCGCCCTGTCCGCCTTCTATCACGACTCGACTGATATCACGGACCCGCACCAGCGCATGGTCGCTTCGCTGCGCATGATCGCGAAGATGCCGACAATCGCTGCAATGGCGTACAAGTATCATATCGGCCAACCCTTCGTGTATCCAAAGAACGATCTCGATTACGCGGCGAACTTCCTGCACATGTGCTTCGCCGTCCCCTGCGAAGACTACAAGGTCAATCCGGTTCTCGCTCGGGCAATGGACCGCATCTTCATCCTGCATGCGGACCACGAGCAGAACGCGTCCACCTCGACCGTTCGCCTGGCCGGCTCTTCTGGCGCCAACCCGTTCGCGTGCATCGCGGCCGGCATCGCCTGCCTCTGGGGCCCGGCTCACGGTGGCGCCAATGAGGCGGCGCTCAACATGCTCTCCGAGATCGGCTCCGTCGACCGCATCCCAGAGTACATTGCGCGCGCCAAGGACAAGAATGATCCGTTCCGCCTGATGGGCTTTGGTCACCGCGTCTACAAGAACTATGACCCGCGCGCCAAGATCATGCAGAAGACGACGCACGAGGTTCTGGGCGAGCTCGGCCACAAGGACGACCCGCTGCTGCAGGTTGCCATGGAACTCGAGCGGATCGCGCTCACGGACGAATACTTCATCGAGAAGAAGCTCTATCCGAACATCGATTTCTACTCGGGCATCACATTGAAAGCGATGGGCTTCCCGACCACGATGTTCACCGTTCTCTTTGCGCTTGCCCGGACCGTCGGCTGGATCGCACAGTGGGCAGAGATGATCGAGGATCCACAGCAGCGCATCGGCCGCCCGCGCCAGCTCTACACCGGCGCGCCGCAACGCGACTATACGCCCGTGTCGAAGCGATAATCCCCGAGATCCACACGAAAAAGCCCGGGATCAACCGGGCTTTTTTCGTTCCATGACTTCAAGAACAATTCCGGCGGCCGCTTCGCCGGGAGGGACTTGCGTCTGTAGACGCCCCCATGTGAGGTCGTAGCCCTCCACCATCGCTCGCCGCTGCGCCGTATCCGTCGACAGGCGCTCCGCCCAGCGGCACAGGCTACCGGGCCGCACCATTTCGTTGATGTATTCCGGAATGACCGGATAGTCGGCAATCAGGTTCGGCAGGGCAGCGCTCCAGATCTTGATGCGCTTGGACATCATCGTGATCAGCCAGTCGGCCTTATAGGCCGATACGACCGGCACACCCGCCAACGCCAGTTCGAGGATCACCGTGCCTGAGGCCGCAAGCGCTGCATCGGCTTCGGCAAACGCCTCCCATTTCTCTTCGGCAGAAACGTTGACCTGCGGCTGCACCGGCAGGGACTTCACGATCTGGCGAACCAAGGTCTCCTGGCGTGGCACTGTCGGCACTACAAACCGTGTCGGGCCATTGCGTTCAACGAAGGCTGCCGCGGCCTGCCCGAAGACGGGCAGCAATTGCCGGATCTCTGCCGATCTGGATCCTGGAAGAAGCATGATCGTGCGGTGCTCGCCCGGCTGCTTGACTGGCTGTTCCTTGCGCAGTGCGCGCACCTTCAGCACCGCAGGATCGCTTGTCAGGCGGTGGCCGATGAACCTCGTCGGCGGGCCGCCGAGGCGGTCCATCGTCGGCGGCTCGAAGGGCAAGATCGCCAGGACGTGGTCGACGTAAGGGATCATCGCCCGCGCGCGGTATTCCTTCCACGCCCAAACGCTGGGGCAGACATAGTCGATGATCGGCAGATGGGGCAGCGCCGCCCTCACCCGCTTTGCGACCCGGTGGGTAAAATCGGGACTATCGATGATGACGAGGACATCCGGTCGCGCTGCGACGATCATGTCTGCCGTCTGCCGGATGCGGCGCAGCAACTGCGGCAGGCGCTGGAGGACCTGGGTGACGCCCATGATGGAGAGTTCGGAGAAATCGAAGAGCGACCGCAATCCTTGAGCCTGCAGTTCGTCCCCACCGACGCCGAAAAGCTCAACCGGGCCTGGATGAGCGGCTCTCAGCGCGGCGGCGAGATCTCCACCCAAGAGGTCACCGGAGACCTCTCCGGCAACAATGGCAACTTTCAGTGCTTTTCCTGTCATCAAAGCCCTCGCCGAGGAAGCTTGAGATCGATCCCGCCAAGAAAGAGTCCGGCGTTGTCGGCGGCCGCGACTACGGCTTGTTCGTCCAGCACCAGCGCCCGCCCGGCCTCAACGGCGATGCCTGCCAAACCGGCGCGTGCGGCGTTCGTTACAGTGGAAATACCAATGGCGGGCAGATCCGCCCGCATATCCTGCTGGGGTTTGCAAAGCTTGACCAGAACGCCGCGACGGCGGCGCGAGATCCGTCCCTCCTGTCGCAAGGTCGCCACGCGTTCCAGCATGCGATCCGTTCCCTCGACCCCCTCCAAGGCAACGACCCGTCCACCGACGCTGACGGCGCCCTGCCCGATGTCGAGTTCACCCAAAGCGAGCGCAGCCTTGATGCCCTCCTCGATGTCGCGAAGATCGTCCGCCGATGGCGAGAGGGCCGTCAGAGCACCGGTGCGAGCCAGAAGGTCGGGAGCGATATCATGGGCACCGACCACGCGGCATCCCATGCCCTCGAACAAGCGGATCACCATCTGCAGAACCGTGTCATCACCGCCAGACAAAAGCGTCCGCACGACTGCCGGCACCCGCACGAACGTCTTCAGTGTCGGCCGGATGTCGCGCCATTCCGGTCGACGCCGAACGGCGCCTGACATGACGACCCGGCCGACCCGTTTTTCCCTCAGGAAGCGTTCGATCCCGGCGAGATCCCCAACACCCGTTCGCAGTGTCTCGAAGCTATCGAAGCTCTCATCCGCCTCGTTGGACAAAGCAACGATCACCGGCTCGTCGCCCGCGACACGGGCCGCCTGGGCGAGGTAGAGCGGCAATTGTCCCCATCCGGCGACAATTGCAAGCCGCTCCCTTGCTTCAGGTCCCGCAGGGCCGGGCACGGCGTCAGGCTTTGCCGCGGAAGGGAGAGGACAGTGCGCGGTCGCTGTCGGCGGCGATGAAATCTAAGATCTCCACCACTTCCTTGCAGTCAGCATACTCCTCCCGAATGGCCGCAGCATTGTTCCGGACATTGCCCTCGCCTTCGAAGATCTGCTTGAAGGCGCGGCGGACGCGGTGGATGGTAGCACGTTCAATGCCGGCGCGGGTCATGCCGACGACGTTCAGGCCATTCAGAATGCCTGGATTGCCATTCAGCATCCCATACGGGATGACATCATAGTTTACGGCGGAGAGACCGCCGATGAAGGCGTTGCGTCCAATGCGGTTGAACTGATGGACGGCTGAACCACCCCCAAGAATGGCGTGATCGCCCACCTTCACATGACCCGCAAGCATCACGTTATTCGACATGATGATCCCGTTGCCCAGAATGCAATCGTGCGCGACGTGAGAATTTGCCAGCAGGAGACAGTTGTCACCAACGACGGTTTTACCGCCGCCGCCAACCGTACCGCAATTGATGGTTACTCCCTCTCGCATGGTGCAGTTTTCGCCAATGGTGAGGGTGGAATCTTCGCCTGCTTCGTGCAGACTCTGCGACACACCTCCAATGA
>DASYHX010000476.1:0-5744 GCA_035998065.1 Pseudorhizobium sp. | reverse complement strand
CTGATCGGCTGCCTCGCGCAAGAGCCGCAGCCCGTCGGCGTCGGGCTCGGCGACTGTCTCCACCAGCGCCGCGGCGCAGTGGGCGTTGAGGGTTTCGGCGGGCAGGCCGAGGCCACGGTAGCGCTCGGCCTGCAGAGCCCGCGCAGCCGCCACCCGCGCCCCCACGGTCTCCGACGTTTCGGCCGCATGGGGACGGATGAGGTCCGCCGCCGTCACCGCCGGAACGGCGACCCTCAGATCGATCCGGTCGAGCAGCGGCCCCGAAATCCGCGCCTGGTAGTCGGCGGCGCAGCGCGGGCCCCGGGCGCAGCTGCGCCCCGGCTCGCCCGCCATGCCGCAGCGGCAGGGGTTCATCGCCGCGACGAGCTGGAACTTGGCGGGGTAGGTGACGCGGTGGTTCGCCCGTGCGATGACGCTCTCGCCGCTTTCCAGCGGCTGGCGGAGCGAATCCAGCGTCACGGGCGAGAATTCCGGCATTATGGAGCAAACTCACCATATATGATGATCTTATGCACCGTTAACCGTGAAGACCCAGCCACAACCCAACCCCCATTAGCGCGGCGATCATCAGGGCGCCCTTCACGTAGGCCCACCGTGTGACAGGAGGGCCGCCGTAGTCGGGGTGCTTGTCGTAGCCGGACATTGTGAGGCACATTCCACTTCGCTAGAGTTCCACCGACTGTGCCGCTCAATATTTACGAAGTGACAGATTACATCAATGAGTTCGACCAAATCCGAAATTATCCAGTTAGTTTTGCGACACGGCGAACGCGTTATAAAGTCTGATCGCTTCGTCAAAATATCGCTTATCGCTGTCGGGACTCTCCTAGCAACCATCGGCGCCTTGTTTAATGGGCAGCCATTTTGGCCAATCACAGGAGTCAGATGGGCTGCAATAATTGGCGCGTTTCTCGTTTTCGTAGGAACACTGTATTTCGTATTTACAGCCGATGATACGAATAAAACTCTTAAAGCTGCCCTAAAGGCGCTAGATGAAGCAGAACTTACAGCAAGCGAAACCGCAGAACTTTACCGGGGCATGTGGGCTTACGAAGAAGCGGTAGATAAGCTGAAGGAATTATACGCTGTATACCACGCGGCGCGGGGCGCGCTTGAGCAAAGTTTCTCAAAAGATTCTGTAGATGAGCAATCGCTAATCGATTTGTGCTTTGGCCAGACAAAGAGAAGCTTGCGTGTCGCAATGGGCTTTGAGCTTAACGATATATGGACTATCGGGATCTATCGTGCCTATTGGGATGAACAAGACCGACGATACGTTCTGAAGTGCATTGCGCACCACCGATCTTTTGATTGTCCCATAGAGGAGGCAAGGCCGTGGCCTGAGGGGGTGGGTGTAGGCGGTGTAGCTTTCGCGAAAAACGATGAGGTGGTAGTTCCAAATCTATTCTCGCACGAGGCTGGGTCTGCCTTCAGACTGAATGACGACAAAATGAAACCCGAAGATCGCCAGCGCTATGGATCTTTGTTTGCAGTAGCCGTCGATGTCGGAAACGATCCGAGGCCGTGGGGGGTCGTAATTGCAACCAACAGCCGTCCTCACCATTTTGGTGATGAGAACCACGCAGGCTTGGCGCCGGAAGAGGCCGTCAGAGCCTTGGCGGGAATCACTGCATTGGCAATTGTCATAGCCCGCGCTAATGCTAAGAATATCGGGACGGCGAAAGCCGACGAGAAATGGGAGGTCAAAAATGACCGGCATCACCATGAAGAGGAAACCGCAAACAGCGACGAAGGTTGATCGCGAACTAGAATCGATCTCGCGTCATATTCTCGTCGGCCAGGCTTCTCAGAAAGAGAAAAACCGCTTTGACGAGCTGCTACATGTTCGGACCAACGCGATGCTTAACTTGCCAAGACTGCCTCGAATGCCGCGGTCGCTACAAAGAAAAGCAGGTTGACTTGATGCCGGCTTAAGCCGGCATCTTTCTTGGATACTGGGTGTTGCTAGGTTTCTAGGCTTACTGCTTTTGTGCCTATCGCATCCATGCACATCATAAAAAAAGCCGCAGTGAAACTGCCTCGACTTATCTTATTGGCAAGGTTGCGCTCGTTCTCGTTTGCACCGACCGCCTTTAGGCGCTCTGCCAGTTGCGCATACGTGATCCCGCGCCGCTTTAGCTCGGCTTTCAATATGTTCTTCGCCTTCGTCTCGTAGGCTTCAGTCGCGCTTGCGTCAGCCATCATCGTATCTCCGAGAAAAACATCATATCCGGTGATATAGCCCCTTGCGGACGATGATACAATGTCCTATATCCGGTGCATAACATCATCGGATATGATATGTCTCAGCACTTTCTCCTTTCCCCCGCTGCCAAGACCCTCTCGCTGGTCAAGGTAATGCGCATGTCGGACGAGGAAGCTCGCTCGGCTTTCGGCAAGATCCGGTGGGCAGAAACTGCCGGTGAGCCGGTTTGCCCTAAGTGCGGCTGCTGTGACTCCTACGACCTCGCCACCCGTCAGGTTTACAAGTGCAAGGGCTGCGCCAAGCAGTTCAGCCTGACCTCGGGCACCATCTTCGCCAGCCGTAAACTCGCCATCCGCGACATTCTCGCGGCGATCGCCATCTTCATCAACGGCGCCAAGGGCTACAGCGCCCTGCAGCTCTCCCGCGATCTGTCGGTTGATTATAAGACCGCCTTCGTCCTTCTTCATAAGGTCCGCGAAGCCATAGAGCTTGCTCGCGATATGGGCGCCCTGTCAGGTGACGTGTCCGTTGATGGCGCCTACTTCGGCGGTTATGTGAAGCCAGCCAACGAGAAGAAGGACCGCCAGGACCGCCGCAAGAAGGCCAGCCAGAACGGTAAGCGGCAGGTTGTCATTGCCGCCCGCGAGCGCAACGGGCGCACCCGCGTTCATGTCGCTCGCACGGAAGCCGAAGGCGTTCACTTCGTTGTCGCCAACTTCCAGCAGGGTTCAACCGTTCATGCCGACGAAGCCTCTCATTGGGATCGGCTGGCTGCGGTCTTCCCAATAAAGCGCATCAACCATCAGGAAGCCTATTCTAAGGATGGCGCTTGCACGAACGATGCCGAAAGCTTCTTCTCACGTATCCGCCGCGCCGAGATCGGCATCCATCACCACATCGCCGGGAAGTACCTTCACTCCTACGCTGGCGAAATGGCATGGCGGAAGACAACCGCCGCCAGCCTAACGGGACGCAGTACGCAATGGCGGTCGCTGCGGTCGCCGTTGCCCCGCAGTCTTGTCAGTGGACCGGTTATTGGCAGAGGTCCAGAGCGTGATGGGCTCTATTCCTCCAAGGCCAATTTCTGGGCTTGGAGGATTGAGATCATCTTTTCGATCTCGCGAGGTCCAATCTCCTCCTTTCCCTTGTAGTTGATCGTGACCAGCTTGTCGGGTCCGACTTTGACGCGGAACCACTCTGAGAAGCCTTGCTGCAAAGCTACGCTCTCTTGTGCGGCAGGCGGCACATCAGGCAGCGCTTTTGCGGAGTGGGCAGATTCTACGAGAACTTGGTCCATAGGGATGCCTGTGTTGCTCCCGTCCACGGCAAGCCACATCCCGTCATCAGAGATCCAGCGAACCCGCTTCGGGGTGTCCAATTGGAGGGCTCCGTCATTCTCCCACTGAACGAGATCACCGACGCGAGCCCCGCCAAAATTTTCATTTGGCGTCCCTGATTCTGTCGCACCCTTATTAGCAGCACCATGACTTTCGCTTTCGCCGCGTTCCTCAATGAAGTGCATCGTATCGAGAAACGCCTTCGCGGCCGGCCCGACTGCGGACGAGTTAAACCCTTCACGATTAAGGTAGTTTCGGACCCCCTCCTCCGGGGGAACGATGATGTCCGGAAATCTCTCACGGATGTCCTGAAACAGTTTTGGCTGCATCGCGGCGTCCATCAGGAGCGGGCCGCGTTCGTCCTCACTGTGGGCGTGGAGAATGCTGCGCGCCCTGGTCGTGACCCGCATCATCCCCTTGCCCGCGCGCTCTACTAGACCGAACGAGGCTAGAGCTGCCAGCGCCTTATTGGCTGGACCGCTAAGGCTCGTGTAGCCAATCAGTTTTGCGCCACTCTCTCGATCGACCGCCGACGATCTGTAACGGCTTTCGATCTTCGCAACCGCGTCCACGGCATCTCGGAGGGACATGCTGGGATAAGCGGGGCTTCGAATAGGCTTGGTATCCATGGCGGGCTCCTATTGGCCAGAAGCCGTGATATCGCAATTACTGAGTAACAGCAATGGCGATTACTCCCGCCCTTGCCATGGCCGCCGCCGTCATGCATGATGATTCGCGCCGGGGGTCGATTCCCCCGGCGACGAAGACATGGAGTTGTGATGGAGCCCATATGACGACTTCCTGATCTGACGAGGTCTGAACCACCTGGTCATTTCAGCAGCCGCCAGCAGGGCGGTAGGTGTCGGGGCGCGAATGCCCCGGCTCCAAGCTGACCCGGAAATGGCTCCGGGTTAGAACGCGCAGCCGAATGACAGCGCACTAGGACGCGGCGACAATGATTCATATAGGAATCGGCGTCAACCGTTATTCGGCCGCACCCTTTTCGAAAGGAAAAGGTAGTGCAGGACCGCAAGGTAACTCCGGACATGGTGCCGGTGATCAAATTGGCCCGCGCAAAGCGCATCCCGTATTCGTGGATCTCGGGCTATTATCCCGGCCTCAATTTTGGCCGGATCGCTGACGTGATGAAGGGGCGCTTGCACCCCGGCATCCCGCCAGCCCGCGAACTCCCCGCCGACTTCCCGTCGGCGTAAGCGTTCGATAGAGGGGCGGCTCACAGGCCGCCCCTTTTTAGTTGCCAGAGCTTGTATGGCCCGTTGGCATCGTGATCTGTGGTCTGCCCGCAGCATTCCACTAGACCCTGAGCCACACACGTCTTTATGCAGGCCCCGATCCGCTTGCGCAGGGTGCTGTAGGTGGCTTCATCGGCGGTCAGACCGCGATCCGCTGCCCACATCTCCGTAAGCTGGCGTGACGTAAGCGGCCCCTGCGCCTCGCGAAACGATGAGGATGAAACGCTTCACCGAACCCTTCTCGGCCCGGTGCTTCGTCACGTACTCCTTTATCGCGTAGGTATCGGCGGCGGGGTCGAATAGGCGGATCGCCGCGTCCAGGTGGTCTATGTCCACCGTGAGCTTCTTGATCTCGGCCTTGTAGCGTTCGCGGAGCCGCGAAAGCTCGGCGTGTTTTGCGACAAGGCCGGCGACGGTGTTGGGGCGATCGTAGTGCGGAGCGTGTTCCATATTCGACGTATAACATCATCGTAAGTGATGTTCAATCATCATATATGGTGAGTTTGCTCCATAATGCCGGAGAATTCCGGCAGCTCGTCGAGGAACAGCACGCCGCGATGCGCCAGCGACACCTCGCCCGGCCGGGCGCGCAAACCGCCGCCGACCATCGCCGCCATCGAGGCGGAATGATGCGGCGACCGGAACGGCCGGCGGTCCGAGAGCTTGCCGCCCGACAATTCTCCCGCGATCGAGGCGACCATCGAGACTTCGAGCAGTTCCCTCGGCGCCAGCGCCGGCAGCACCGATGGCAGGCGCTGCGCCAGCATCGACTTGCCGGAGCCGGGCGGGCCGACCATCAGCAGGTTATGGCCGCCGGCCGCGGCGATCTCCAGCGCCCGCTTGGCGACGGTCTGCCCCTTGATCTCCGCGAGGTCCGGCAGATTGGCCGGCAGGGCCCGGATCGCCGGCTCGGGACGCGCAACCAGTTGGGTGCCGCGGAAATGGTTG
>DASYHX010000473.1:0-1909 GCA_035998065.1 Pseudorhizobium sp. | reverse complement strand
AGCAGATCCGCACTAATTTGGAGACCCGCTCGCTCATAATACCCGGTCATTTTGCACCCCTCGTTTGTCTGTTCGACTGCCTAGTGCAGTCTCCCATTTCGTGCGACAGAGCGGCTAAGAATTTCCACGATGCGGAAACGCCGTCCCAACTTTGCGTGGTAAGCGTGCATTCGGCGTCGGCGTCGTAACAGCCCGGGAGATAGACTTGCCAATTAAGAGCTCCAGCAAGAGCGTCGCAGAACGGTCCGGAAGCGTCCAATCGGTTGATCGCGCTCTCCGCCTGCTGGAGATACTTGGTGAGGATGAGGAAGGATATCGTCTGACAGATCTCGCCGCTCGTGCGGGGTTGTCTCCTTCAACCGTTCACCGCTTGCTCACCACGCTTGAGAAGCGCCGGTTCGTGCAGTTCGATCAGTCAGACGGCATGTGGCACATCGGGCGCCAAGCCTTCCAAGTTGGGTCAACATTCGCGCGACAGAGAAACTTTGTAGCCCCTGCCCTTCCATATTTGCGGCGTCTAAGGGACCAGACCAGGGAAACTGCGAACCTTGGCGTAGCGGACGAAGGACAAATCATCTTCCTAGCTCAAGTCGAGAGCCGCGAAATCATGAGGGCGATCACGCGCGTGGGGGGCAGCACACCGATGGTCAATTCCGGAATGGGGAAGGCAATTCTCGCGTGCTACGGCCCTAATGACGTGGCAACGATCGTTGCCACTCATGGAATGCACAAGCTGACATCGCGGTCCATCACCCGTGCCTCTGACCTGCGGGCTCAACTAACCCGGATTCGTCAGCAAGGATACTCGGTCGACGACGAGGAGTTCCTGACTGGACTGAGGTGCATCGCCGCCGTTGTTTTCAACCATCAGGCCGATCCTCTTTGCGCCATCTCAGTGTCGGGCCTGGCGCAAAGGCTCACAGATGAGAGGGTGGCGAGTATCGGTCCACTCGTAGCCGAGACCGCACGCGAGCTCACCTTTGCGCTGGGTGGTTTACCCGCTCCATACTGAAAAACCAATGAGCCGGTAACGGCTTGTCAGAGGAGAAGACGAGGATAGTAGGTGCACGACGCCGCGAATTTCCTTCGCTGGAATTAATTTCTGGCTTAAGAATGAGTCCGCCGCTCGGTTGCCACCAGCTCAGCGAACGGTCACCTGGGTTGAAAGGGCGTGTCCGCAGGCCGCGAATAGTACGGAAAGAAACAGGAACTCCTCGGGGTTCTGCAACAGTGTGAGGCGCTACAGCGCCAGCGCCGACATTTCTCGGTAGAGATCGGACTTGCCCTCGAAACCTATACCCGGCAGGTCTGGCATAACAATATGTCCGTTCTCCACATAAACCCCGTCGGGGAAGCCGCCGTAAGGTTGGAATAGGTCGGGATAGCTTTCATTGCCGCCGAGTCCGAGGCCCGCAGCAATGTTGAGTGACATTTGATGACCACCGTGCGGAATGCAGCGCGACGGCGACCAGCCGTGGGCTTTGATCATCTCGAGCGTGCGCAGATATTCGACGAGGCCATAGGAGAGGGCACAGTCGAACTGCAGGTAATCGCGATCCGGGCGCATACCGCCGTGCCGAATGAGGTTACGGGCATCCTGGTGGCTGAAGAGGTTTTCGCCGGTCGCCATGGCACCCGGATAGAACTCGGCCAACGCCGCCTGTAACTGATAGTCGAGTGGGTCCCCAGCCTCTTCATACCAGAATAGCGGAAACTCGCGAAGCATCTTGGCATAGGCAATGGCGGTTTCCAGATCAAAGCGCCCGTTGGCGTCAACAGCCAGCTGGGCATCGCTGCCGATTTCATCAAGTACAGCTTGGATGCGCTGCTGGTCCTCAGCCAGAGAGGCACCGCCAATCTTCATTTTCACAACATTGTAGCCGCGATGGAGATAGCCGCGCATCTCTTG
>DASYHX010000310.1:0-7268 GCA_035998065.1 Pseudorhizobium sp. | reverse complement strand
GACCGAACTGCACGAACTCACCCGACATGGTGCGAACGCGACTGAAATGATCCGCAACCTTCTGCGCCGCGGCGGCATCCGGAGCCGCTTTGGCCGGAGCCAAACCGCCCAGCGGGCTGGCCAGCAGCAGGGCGGCGAGAGTGCCCGCGCCCATCAGCCGGAGAACGGAACGACGGTCCGACGAAGCGGCGAGGCTGCGGGACAACTGCTGGCGCATGAGGGGCTCCTTGATGGTCGCGATTCGTTCGAACACCCATAAGCAGCCATGTCGGCTTCTTTGGGGCTCAACACGCATCAGGTATGGCGTCGGGTGCGTGACGCCAAGGACCTCGCACGGCGCTCACTAGAACTTGTCGTCCTCCGTGGGCACGAGAATCTCGCGCTTGCCCGCGTGATTGGCCGGGCCAACGATCCCTTCCTTTTCCATCCGCTCGATGATGGAAGCGGCACGGTTGTAGCCAATCCCGAGGCGGCGCTGGATGTAAGAGGTCGAGGCCTTGCCGTCGCGCAGCACAACGGCCACTGCCTGGTCATACGGGTCTTCCGAGTCCTCGAAATTGCCGCCGCCCGACGAGCCGCCGCCTGAGCCCTTCGCGGAAGGCGCATCGTCCTCCTCGTCTTCGTCGTCTTCGGTGATGGCGTCGAGATATTCCGGCGCGCCCTGCGTCTTGAGGTGGGCCACCACCTTTTCGACCTCGTCGTCCGAAACAAACGGACCGTGCACGCGCTGAATCCGCCCGCCGCCGGCCATGTAAAGCATGTCGCCCATGCCGAGCAGTTGTTCGGCGCCCATTTCACCAAGGATGGTGCGGCTGTCGATCTTGGACGTGACCTGGAAGGAAATGCGGGTCGGGAAGTTCGCCTTGATCGTGCCGGTAATGACGTCGACCGATGGACGCTGGGTCGCCATGATGACGTGGATGCCCGCCGCACGGGCCATCTGCGCCAGGCGCTGGACGGCGCCTTCGATGTCCTTGCCGGCAACCATCATCAGGTCGGCCATCTCGTCGATGATGACGACGATATATGGGATCGGCTGGAGATCGAATTCCTCGGTCTCGTACATCGCCTCGCCCGTCTGACGGTCGAAACCGGTCTGCACCGTGCGGGTCAGCACCTCACCCTTGGCGAGTGCCTGCTCGACCCGGCTGTTGAAGCCGTCGATGTTGCGGACGCCGATCTTCGACATCTTCTTATAGCGCTCTTCCATCTCGCGAACGGTCCACTTGAGCGCGACAACGGCCTTCTTCGGATCGGTGACGACGGGCGAAAGCAAGTGCGGGATGCCGTCATAGACGGAGAGTTCCAGCATCTTCGGGTCGATCATGATCAGGCGGCACTTCTCCGGCGTGTAGCGATAGAGAAGCGAAAGGATCATGGTGTTGATGGCGACGGATTTACCCGAACCCGTTGTACCTGCCACCAGCAGGTGGGGCATCTTGGCAAGGTCGGCGACGACGGGCTCTCCGCCAATCGTCTTGCCGAGCGCCATGGCGAGTTTCGCCTTGCTCGATTCGAAATCCTTCGAGCCGATCATCTCGCGCAGATAGACTGTTTCGCGGGTCCGGTTCGGGAGCTCTATACCGATCGCGTTGCGTCCAGGCACAACCGCGACGCGGGCCGCGATGGCGCTCATGGAGCGCGCGATATCGTCTGCGAGGCCGATGACGCGCGACGACTTGATGCCAGGGGCCGGCTCCAGTTCGTAGAGGGTAACCACGGGACCCGGCCGGACATGGATGATCTCGCCCTTGACCCCAAAATCTTCCAGAACGCCTTCCAGCATGCGGGCATTCTGTTCCAGCGCATCGGCCGACAGGGTCGCGTCGCGTGCAACGGCTTTCGGCTCGGCCAGCAGGTGGACGGATGGCAGCTGGAACCCGTCTGCGTCGATGAACGAAGCCTGGGCTTCACGGGCGACGCGGGCGCTGGGCTTCGGTGGTGGAGGCGGCGCGACCACGCGTGGCCGTGCCGGTGCCCCAGCCCCCGCCGGGGCGCGCGAAACGGCGAAGGGGACATCCTCATCATCCGGAAGAATGCCTGCTGGGCGAGCGAAGGTATCCTCTTCCTCATCATCGTCTTCAATGGCCATCGGGGGAGCGGCGATCGAGCGCCGAGTGGGGGCTTCGGCAGGACCGTCGAGGGACGGCTCTACCCGGTACCCGGGAGCTGCGGCCTTTGGCCGGACCGGCTCGTTGAGCGTTCCAAACTCGTCTTCGTTGAAATCGTAGGGTTGGTCGAAGGAATTGCGGGGTGCCCGCTTGATGCCGAAGAGCCGGCGGGTTCGGGCCTGAGCAATATACCAAAGATGCGCCAAGGCGCCGAGTGCCAGGAAGCCAGCAAATCCGCTGTCTTCGTCGTCGTCTTCCTCGTCTGAAGGGTGCCGGTCGTGGCCGGATGCCTTTACTGGCAGCATGTCTTCGTCATGGTCGTCGAAGGCCTCGCCGACAAGCCCTGACGCGAACAGGAGCAACCAGACGGCCGGAACGGCGGCGACGAAACCAAGAACGGTTGCCAAGGTGCCGGTGGGGTAAGCGCCTACGAAAAGGGCGGGGAAGCGCAGGATCATGTCGCCGATCACGCCGCCGATGCCGTTGGGGATAGGCCAGGTGACGGGAGCGGGAAAACACCCAAGCGACGCAGAAGCGAGAAGTGTGCCGCCGCCCCAGGCGGCAAGGCGAGCGGGAACGCGATTGAAGTCTCGGCCGGAGATCAACGCCAGCGCCAGTGCCAGTGCGGGGAGCAGGGCAACAAGGCTTGCCAGTCCGAGAAACTGCATCATCAGGTCGGCGAATGCCGCGCCGCCATAGCCGAGCAAGTTGGTGGGCTCGTTGTCAGTGGCGTAGGAGAAACTCGGATCCGCAACGTTCCAGGTGGCAAGGGCCACGACGGCGAGCGCTAGGCCCATGAAGATGGCGAAGCCCGCTAGAGCCATCGCCTGCCGCAGCACAAAGGCGGTCAGCATCGCCTTCGCCGATCCGTGGCCCATCGTTGCCGAAGTGCTTCTGCCCATCTCTTCTGCCCGTTCCAACTACATTCCGATGTGGCGGGTTCGTGAAGACAATATCCGCCATGGTGGCCGGAAGGTAGCGCGGGCCTGGTTAACGTGGCTTTAACCACGATGGTCGGCGCCGGTGGTGATGAGGCACAAAAAAGCCCGGGCCAGGGCCCGGGCAACGTGCGGTGTCCATAGGGCAACCGCGACGGGAGGTCTTTCGGCGGCAATGGACTGCCGCCGAAAGCTAGGTGATTGCTCAGGAGTGGTAGGCCGCTTCGCCGTGGGTCGCGAGGTCGAGACCTTCGCGTTCGGCTTCGACGGTGACGCGCAAGCCGACGATCACATCAACGACCTTGTAAAGGATCGCCGAGACGATGCCGCACCAGACGATGGTGATGACAACGGCGGTGAGCTGCGTCATGAACTGGCCGCCCATGGTGACGCCTTCGGCATAGCCGATCCCGCCGAGCGAGGAGGAGGCAAAGATGCCGGTGGCAAGCGCGCCGAAGAAGCCGCCAACGCCATGGACCCCGAACACGTCTGCCGTATCGTCATAGCCGAACTTGTTCTTGATCACGGCAATGAAGAAGTAGCACAGCGGCGAGACCAGGAGGCCCATGACAATGGCACCCATCGGACCGGCAATACCGGCTGCAGGGGTGATGGCGACGAGACCAGCGATCATGCCGGAAGCGGCACCGAGCATGGAAGCCTTGCCGCGGGCGAAGCTTTCCACGATGCACCAAGAGACGATGGCAGCTGCGGTGGCGATGAATGTGTTGACGGTTGCGAGCATTGCCCCGCCGGAAGCTTCCAGATTGGAGCCGGCATTGAAGCCGAACCAGCCAACCCAGAGCATGGCTGCACCGACAAGGGTCAAGGTCATGGAATGAGGGGCCATCATGTCCTTGCCGAAACCGATGCGTTTCCCGATCATGATGGCGCCGACGAGGCCTGCAACACCGGCATTGATGTGGACGACCGTGCCACCGGCAAAGTCGAGGGCGCCCATGCCAAACAGCAGGCCATTTGCGTCCCAGACCATATGGGCGACCGGGAAGTAGACGAAGGTTGCCCAGAGGATGCAGAACAGCACCGCCGCAGAGAATTTGATCCGTTCGGCAAAGGCACCGACGATCAGGGCGGGTGTCAAGGCAGCGAACGTCATCTGGAACAACATGAAGATGTACTCAGGTATCACGGCATCGGAGAAGGTAGCAGCCGTAGAGTCCATCGTGATCCCGGAGAGGAAGAGCTTGGCGGTACCGCCGAAATAGGCACTTTCGGAGCCGCCGAAAGCGAAAGAATAGCCGTAGATAACCCAGACGAGCATCATGCATGCACCCACGACCGTGCACTGCATCAGCACAGACAGCATGTTCTTGGCGCGTACGAGGCCGCCGTAGAACAGGCCGAGGCCCGGCATCAGCATGAAGAGAACGAGCAGGGTGCACAGGAACATGAAGGCGGTGTCGCCCTTGTCCGGCACGGGTGCCGCAGCGGCAGCCTCGGCGGCGGGTGCGGCTGCATCCTGGGCGAAGGCGACGACGGGCGACAACAGGGCTGCAGTGGCAGCGCTGAAACGTCCCAGCGAGGTTGAAATTCTGGAAAATTGCATTGGTAGCTCCCCAATCAGCCGTTTATCAAAGCGCTTCTGTGCTGGTCTCGCCGGTCCGGATGCGCACGGCCTGCTCGATCGAATAGACGAAGATCTTGCCATCACCGATCTGGCCGGTCTTGGCGGCGGAGGCGATCGCATCGACGGCCTTCTCCACGAGGTCTGCGGCGACCGCGATCTCGATCTTCAGCTTTGGCAGAAAACTCACCGCATACTCGGTGCCGCGGTAGATCTCAGTATGTCCCTTCTGCCGCCCGTAGCCTTTGACTTCGGTTACGGTGAGGCCCTGGATACCGACGGCTGTAAGGGCTTCGCGCACCTCGTCCAGCTTGAACGGCTTGATTATGGCCATCACGATTTTCATCTGGCTTCCCATCCTTTGTTTGCTCGGCCGAAGCCGACGTCCCTCATCGCGCCCCTCTACAGGTCAGCGACTGGAACTCTACATACAAAGGACGTGCCAGATTGGAGGCGCGCACCTAACTGGCTGATATGTATTCATTTATTGTAATGCGCCTAAAGGAGAGGCAGCGAAAAATACCACAGATGGTTAGTTATTAGGCAATTTCTCAAAGCTGCCGAATATCTATTCATCTGCCCGTTTACGAATCAGACCCTCCTGCGCAACGGATGCAACGAGGGTGCCGGAGCGGGTATAGAGACTGCCTCGCGTCATACCGCGAGCGCCGGATGAACTGGGGCTGTCCTGGGTGTAGAGCAACCAGTCGTCGAGCGTGCAGGGACGGTGGAACCACATGGCGTGATCGAGACTCGCTACCTGCAGCTTCGGATCGAAGATCGAAGTCCCATGCGGATAAAGGGAGGTGTCGAGCAGGGTCATGTCGGACAGATAGGCCAAAACGCAGGCCTGGTAGTGGCGGTCTGCCGGCACTTCGCCGACGGCTCGAACCCAAATGTCCTGGCGCGGCTCCAGCTTGTCCTTGGTCAGATAATGCACCAGCGAAACCGGCCGCACCTCGATCGGCCGATCCTGGTTCCAGTATTTGCGTACGACCGCCGGGGCCTGCGCAAGGAAAAGTTCCTTGAACTCCTTCTCCCCCATCAGCTTCTCAGGCTGTGTCACCGGCGGCATGGGCACCTGGTGATCGAGGCCCTGCTCTCCCACCTGGAACGAGGCGGACATCGAGAAGATCGGCCGACCGTGCTGGATCGCGACGATCCAGCGCGTCGCAAAGCTTGATCCGTCGCGAATGCGCTCCACCTGATAGACGATCGGAACGGACGGGTCGCCAGGACGCATGAAGTAGGCGTGCAGCGAGTGAACATAGCGATCGTTATCTACCGTCCGCTGCGCCGCCATGAGAGCTTGTGCGATGACCTGGCCGCCGAAGACGCGCTGCCAGCCAACCTGCGGGCTCAGCCCTCGGAAGAGGTTTTCCTCGAGCTTCTCGAGGTTGAGCGTGGACAAGAGCTGGTCCATGGCGGCTTGAGATTCAGGCGGGCGCGACATTAAGGCGGACTCCGGCAATAGGAAGCAGATGCCGGATGATCTATATGGACGGTGACATCTTCTCAAGTGAGACGGGAGTGCAGGGAAATGCTTGATATCTTGGTGGTCGGCGGCGGTTACGTCGGGCTTTCGGTAGCCGTGGCGGTCAAGCAATCTGCTCCTCATCTCAATGTCGAAGTGATCGAGGCCGCACCGGAGCATGTCTGGGAGAAGGATGAGCGCGCCTCGGCCGTTATCGCCGCGGCGAGCAAGATGCTTCAGGTGCTGAAGGTCTGGGACGAGATCCTGCCGGAAGCCCAGCCGATCAATCGGATGATTGTGACTGATTCGCGCACGTCCGACCCCGTTCGTCCGGTTTTCCTGACCTTTGACGGCACGGTGGAGGAGGGGCGGCCTTTCGCCCACATGATCCCCAATGTCGCCATGGTCCGCGCCTTGCGCGGCGCCTGCGAGCGCCTCGGTATCACCATTCGCCACGGGCTCTCCGCCACCGGCTTCAACACCACGGGAGCGAAGACTACGATCACGCTGGCCGATGGAAGCGCGATTGACACGCGCCTCCTGGTAGCGTGCGACGGCGTCCGCTCGAAATTGCGCGACATGGCCGGGATCAAAACCGTAACCTGGAGTTACGGCCAGTCCGGCATCGTCGCGACGGTGTTGCATGAACGGCCGCATCAGGGCCTTGCCGAAGAGCATTTCCTGCCTGCCGGCCCTTTCGCCATCCTGCCGCTGACCGGCAACCGCTCATCTCTCGTTTGGACGGAGCGGACGGCCGATGCGGATCGCCTCGTTCAATCCGATGATCTCGTATTCGAGGCTGAGCTTCAGCGCCGCTTCGGACATAAGCTCGGCGAGATTAGCGTTGAAGGGGGACGCAAGGCGTTTCCACTCGGGCTCACGCTGTCGCGCGCGTTTGTCGCTCCAAGACTTGCGCTGGCTGGGGACGCGGCCCACGGCATTCATCCGATCTCCGGCCAAGGACTGAATCTGGGGTTCAAGGATGTCGCGGCTCTCGCGGAGACGATCGTCGATGCGGATCGTCTGGGGCTAGACATCGGAGGGTTGGACGTTCTTGAACGCTACCAGTCCTGGCGCCGCTTCGATACCTTCCGGATGGGTGTCACCACGGACGTCCTGAACCGATTGTTCTCAAATGACATCACACCCGTTCGCTTCGT
>DASYHX010000336.1:0-9405 GCA_035998065.1 Pseudorhizobium sp. | reverse complement strand
TCTTTCGAGGACACCGCATGGCCGACGAGAACACACAAGGTGCAACGAGCCCATCGCTCAACATCCTTGCGCAGTACACGAAGGATCTTTCCTTCGAAAACCCGGGCGCACCCCGTTCGCTGCAGGCCCGCGACAAGGCTCCCGCCATCAACATCAATGTCAATGTGAATGCCAATCCGCTTTCCGAGACGGATTTCGACGTCGTGCTCTCGCTCAATGTTGAAGCCAAAGAAGGCGACAAAGTCGTATTCGCCGCGGAACTTGTCTATGGCGGCGTCTTCCGCATCACGGGCTTCCCGCAGGAGCACATGCTGCCGGTTCTGTTTATCGAATGCCCCCGGCTACTTTTCCCATTCGCCCGCCAGATCGTTGCAGACGTAACTCGCAATGGTGGCTTCCCGCCGCTGATGATCGATCCAATCGATTTTGCTCAGATGTTTACGCAGCGCATGGCGCAGGAAAAGGCGAAGGCGCAGGTTCAGACGCTGAATAGCTGATTGGCCACCAGCGATCGAGATTAGGAAGCCCGGATGTGAACGTCCGGGCTTTTTCGTTGATAACGGTTCCAGACCGCTTTTTCCCCCAATCGCGCCACCAACGCTGCGTGCGCCTGCTGCTCGATTTCGCTCAGTCGGCTAGGCAGGGCACGCGGTCGTCGCGACAAACCAACCACATGCTCATCAAGCTCGATGACTGTTGTGGAGGTTTCGATTTCAACGAGGCCAAGCGCAGCCTGCCGGCCCCCCGTCATCTCAATGTAAACTTCCGCAAGCAGCTCCGAGTCCAGCAAGGCCCCATGCTTGGTGCGGTGCGCGTTATCTATGCCGTAACGGCGGCAAAGGGCATCCAGCGAATTTGGTCCCATCGGATGCTTGCGGCGGGCCAGGGCAAGCGTGTCCACCACATGCTCTGCCGGCACCGGTGGCAAACCGACACGCTCGAACTCGGCATTGATGAAGCCAATATCGAAGCTTGCATTGTGAGCGATCCATTTCGCGCCATCAAAGAACTCGACGATCTGCTTCGCCACCTCGGCAAAAGATGGCTTGTCCCTTAAGAACTCGTCGGTGATGCCATGGACCGCAAGGGCATCCGGATGTACCTTTCGGTCCCCTGGGCAGATATAGAGATGAAGGCTGCGTCCGGTCGGAAAGTTGTTGATCAGCTCGATCCCGCCGATTTCAATCACACGGTCCAGCTTCGATTCAAGACCGGTGGTTTCCGTATCAAAGATGATTTCACGCATCCGTTCTCTCACTTCTCTTGCCGGCGCGCAGCGCAGCGATGATCTGGTGGACGCGGTTTCGTGCCGCCTCAAGCCCCTGCCCCGTATCGATCAGAAAATCGGCTTTCTTTCGTTTCACCTGATCAGGGATCTGGCGGGACAGAATCAACTTGAACTTTTCCACGGTCATGCCGGGACGCGCAAGAACCCGAGCGCGCTGTATCTGTGGATCGCAAGTCGCGACGACAATCACATCAACACGGGACTCGCCACCCACTTCAAAAAGCAATGGGATATCGAGAAGAACGATTTCGTCACCGGCCGCTTGCCGCGCGTTCAGAAATGCGAGCTCCCGGGACCGCACTAGAGGATGAACGATGGCTTCCAGCTCCTTGAAGCGACCGGGATCGACGGCCAGCTGTCGCGCAAGTTCCTGTCGGTCCACTTTCCCTTGGATCGCGCTGCCGGGAAAGACGCTGCCGATCGCAGCTACGGCATCCGACTGATAAAGGTCGTGAACGACGGCATCTGCATCGTTGACCGCAATACCCGCTTCCGCGAACATCTTGGCAGTGGTCGACTTGCCCATGCCGATCGAGCCGGTGAGCCCGACAACGATCATCGCTCCGCATCCATGTCGGCAATGACGAGCTTCCTCAGTTCCTCATCCACAAGCGGGCGTCTGCCAAACCATTTCTCAAATCCCGGAACAGCCTGGTGCAAGAGCATTCCGAGGCCATCCACAATCGCCAATCCTTGGTTCGCCGCCTGCGCAAGGATCGGCGTCTTCAGTGGGACATACACAATGTCGGTCACTAGGGCCGCCGAGTTCATCCGGGAGAAATCGATTTCGGGCACCTCGCCTCCGTCCATACCCAAAGATGTCGTATTAACGAAGAGACCTGCTCCCGACATGACTTCCGCAAGAGCTTCTATCGGATGAGCATGAACAGCACGTCCGAAACGATCAGAGAGTTCCTGGGCGCGGGCCGGCGTCCGGTTGACGACGTTGATTTCATGCATGCCGCGGTCGCGGAGGGCGCGGATCACAGCGCGGCTGGCGCCGCCCGCTCCAAGAACAACCGCGCGGTCTGCTGAGTCCCAGCCCGGATGCTGCTCATCCAGATTGGCGGCGAACCCATAGACGTCGGTGTTGGTCGCATGCAGGCGACCCTTCTGCAGCCACAACGTATTGGCTGCGCCGAGATCACTCGCGATCGCATCCGGTTCATCCGCGAGGCGGAAGGCCGTTTCCTTGTGCGGAATGGTGACATTGCCGCCTACATAAGGGGACGAACCCGATTTCAAGCTGGCTACGAAGGTAGGGAATCCGTCAACCGTCACCGGCTCGCGCCGGTACTCACCGGCGATACCAAACTGCTTCAGCCAGTATCCATGGATCAAGGGCGAGCGTGAGTGCTTGACTGGCCAACCTGTTACGAAGGCTTTTACCATGTTTGTTTCACGTGAATCAGCCATCAATCGCCCCGATCTCCCTAAGCTTTTCCAGGAGCGGCAAAAGCGGAAGACCCAGTATCGTGAAGTAGTCGCCGCGGATCTTCGAGAAGAGCTGGATCCCCTCGCCTTCCAGTTGATAGGCGCCCACACTCCCTAACAGCTTGTCGCCACAGCGCTGGATATATCGCTCAACGAAACTCTCGGAGAGCGGTCTCACCGTCAGCTCCGCGTGTGAGACATGCTCCCAGATAACCCGATCGTCTTGAGCAAGAGCAATAGCGCTGTTCAGGCGGTGCGTATTCCCGGACAAGGAAAGGAGGTGCCGTTTGGCCTCATCCAGATCCTTGGGCTTGTGATAAACCCGCTCTCCGAGAGACATCGTTTGATCAGACCCCAGCACCAGCGCTCCCTGCAGATCGCGACTGACGTCCAGCGCCTTCGCCCGCGCCAGTTCCATGGCAACATTGCCCGGGGTCACACCATCTACCAGGGTCGCTTCAATCGCACGCTCGTCAATGGACGCCGCCCGCGTTTTGAAGGTTAGTCCGGCATTATCCATCAGCATGCGGCGGAAAGGACTGGACGATGCTAGCACGAGCAAAGGCTTCAAGACCAATGTCTCCTTAGAGGGTCAATGCCGATTAACGCAGCTTCTCACGGAGCGCAACGATGGCGGCTGCAGTTTCCTCGATCGATCGACGTGTGACGTCGATAACGGGCCAACCGTGCCTCGCACATAGGCTGCGAGCATATTTCAGTTCCTCCTGGATGCTCGCGCGATCCGTATAATAGTTCTGGTCGAAGCCATGGGCACCGCCCAAGTCACGGTTCTCCCGCACCTGTGAGATCCGTTCTGTGGTGGCAACAAGACCGACGATTAGGGGGCGTGTTGCTTCGAGCAAACTAGGAGGAAGGCCATTTCCCAGCACAATCGGCAGGTTCGCTGTTTTGACGCCACGGTTTGCAAGATAGATGCTGGTGGGAGTCTTCGAGGTACGACTGATACCGACCAGTACCACATCGGCTCGATCATAATCCTCGGGCAACAGTCCATCATCATGGTCCATGGTAAAGTTGAGTGCATCCATCCGGGCAAAGTAGGTGGCATCAAGATCGTGCTGCGCGCCCACACGTCGACGAGAGGGGAAGCCCAGATAGCTTTGGAAGGTCGTCAGCACCGGTTCAAGAACGTTGACGCTCGGGGTACCGATTTCCCGGCATCGGACATCTACAAGCGCGGCGAGCTCTTGATCTACGATCGTGTAGAGAACAATTCCAGGCTGGTGGTCTATGGCCTCAAGCACCCCAAGCAACTGCCGGCGGTTGCGGATCAGCGGATACACGTGCTCGACTGGCATTGCACTGCGGAATTGAGCCGATACCGCACGTCCCGCCGAGATGAGAGTCTCGCCAGTCGAGTCAGAAATCATGTGCAGATGAAAGAAGTTTTTCCGGTTCTCCACGTTCTTCTTTATCCTTTGTTGATAAGTCGGGAGAACTCGGGCAGATGCCAGCGGCGATCCATCTCGATGGGAAAACCGGCGGGTTGTCCACAAATCCTTCCACCGGGGAGCCCCCTTCGCGCTGGCTGTGGATAACGGGGTTTCGATCAAAACCCTCGACGCTTATACCCGCATTATCCACAGATAAGGCACCCCGCGCAGTTCAAATAGCTCCTTGATTCATTTGAGTTAATATCGTTCTTCCCCAATTAGGCGTCTGCAGCGGACTTCCGCCGTACACGAAGCTGAACGAAAGACCGGATTGTAGCGGCTTCTGTGGAGACTGTTTAATCCTTGATACTCACCGACTCTAAGAAATAGAAAGCCTTTAAAAATAGATTCCTATTTAGGAGGAAAACCTTGAGCGGCCCATTTCGGAAGATCGTAGCGGTGCTTGAAGGGCAAACCGTATCCCCTCCACCAATCTGGCTGATGAGGCAGGCAGGCCGTTACCTTCCGGAGTACCGCGAGACACGTTCGCGGGCCGGCAGCTTCCTTGACTTGTGTTATTCTCCCGAGCATGCGGTGGAAGTGACGCTGCAGCCCATTCGTCGCTACGGGTTCGATGCTGCAATCCTTTTCTCCGATATCCTCGTCATTCCGGATGCCCTTAAACGCAACGTGCGCTTCGTACAGGGCGAAGGACCGCAAATGGATCCGCTGGATGTTTCGGAGGTGGCCACCCTTCGTCCCGATGGCGTGCTGGATCATCTTTCCCCCGTCATCGAGACAGTTCGACGCTTGCGGCAGGAACTGCCAGAGGACACGACTTTGCTGGGTTTTTGTGGAGCGCCCTGGACCGTGGCGACCTACATGATCGCGGGTCATGGCACGTCTGACCAGGCGCCTGCGCGGCTGTTCTCCTATCGAAACCCAGTCGCGTTTGAACGGCTTTTGGACATCCTCGCAGACATTTCGGCGGAATACCTGATCGCGCAGCTGGATGCTGGTGCCGATGCCGTCCAGATTTTCGACTCATGGGCAGGCGTTCTCGGGGAAGCCGAATTCCAGCGGTATGCCGTCGGGCCGGTGGCACGGATTGTTCGCAAAGTGAGGGGCGCCCGACCGGGCGCACGGATCATCGCGTTTGCCAAGGGTGCAGGAATGAACCTGAAGACCTACCGGCAGGGGACAGATGCCAACGCTATAGGCCTTGATTGGACTGTTCCTCTCTCGTTTGCGGCCGAGTTGCAGAAGGATGGTCCGGTTCAGGGTAACCTCGACCCGATGCGGGTCGTGGCTGGCGGACGTGCGATGGAAGAGGGCGTGGATACCATCCTGCAGGTGCTGGGGAGCGGTCCGCTGATCTTCAATCTGGGTCATGGGATCACCCCTGAGGCTGATCCTGAGCACGTGACGGATCTGGTGCGCCTCGTGCGAGGTATCACCTGATGGTGGAGACTGAACGTCAGACGTCCGAAACCTCCGGACGACGCGCCGGCAAGCGGGCCTATGTAGCGCTCGCCTTTTTCGTCGCAGTCCTTCTCGGCCTTTACTTCGCTCAGCCGGACGATTTTGCGCGATGGATGACGGCACTGCACGTCATAGCGGTCATCTCCTGGATGGCAGGACTGCTCTACATGCCGCGGTTGTTCATCTACCACAGCGACGCCCCGCCAGGATCAGAGCAGTCTGAAACCTTCAAAGTGATGGAGCAGCGGCTGTTGAAGATCATCATGAACCCCGCGATGATGATCACCTGGGTTTTAGGCCTTTATCTCGCCTGGGATGTCTTTGGCTTCCAGGGCGGCTGGCTACACGCCAAGATCACTCTGGTGGTGGTCCTGACGGTCGTTCATGTGCATTTCAGCCGAGCGGTCCGGAGCTTTGCGGCGGAGGGTCCACGCAGGTCAGCACGCTATTGGCGGATGATGAACGAGGCGCCTACGTTGTTGATGATCGCCATCGTCATCCTGGTGATCGTCAAGCCGTTCTGAGGCTGCCGATAATTCGGCGAAGATTTGTGCAGAACCCCTTGCGGCCTTTGCGTTGACTCGCTATTTTCGCGCCATCTCATCTCGTGGCATGCGTGTAATCACTCATACTCCCCGGAGGTCCTCCGTGGTCGAGAATTCCACCGGCACGCCTTTTTCCCCTTCTACGCTCAACGTGGTCCCCTTCATGGCTGAAATGAAGCTTCAAGAACTCAAAGGCAAATCCCCGACGGATCTGCTGACCTTTGCCGAATCACTCGAGGTCGAAAACGCGAGCACCATGCGTAAGCAGGAGCTGATGTTTGCGATCCTCAAGGTTTTGGCCAGCCAGGATGTGGAAATCATCGGCGAAGGCGTTGTGGAAGTCCTTCAGGACGGGTTCGGCTTCCTCCGGTCGGCCAATGCGAATTATCTTCCGGGACCGGATGACATCTACATCTCGCCGTCACAGATTCGCCGCTTCTCGCTGAAGACCGGCGATACGGTCGAGGGCCCAATCCGGGGTCCCAAAGAAGGGGAACGCTATTTCGCGCTGTTGAAGGTCAACACGATCAATTTCGACGACCCGGAAAAGATCCGACACAAGGTTCACTTCGACAACCTGACACCGCTCTATCCCGATGAGCGCTTCAAGATGGAACTTGAAGTTCCAACCTCAAAAGACCTCTCTGCGCGTGTTATCGACCTCATCGCACCGCTGGGAAAAGGCCAGCGCGGGTTGATCGTCGCGCCGCCACGGACCGGCAAGACGGTTCTGCTTCAGAATATCGCCCATTCCATTACGGCGAACCATCCGGAATGTTACCTTATCGTCCTCCTGATTGACGAGCGACCGGAAGAAGTCACCGACATGCAGCGCTCGGTTCGCGGCGAAGTGGTGTCGTCGACTTTCGACGAGCCCGCAGTGCGTCACGTCCAGGTCGCGGAGATGGTGATAGAGAAGGCGAAGCGTCTGGTAGAACATGGGCGCGACGTGGTGATCCTTCTCGATTCCATCACTCGCCTTGGTCGCGCCTACAACACCGTCGTTCCTTCATCCGGCAAAGTTCTCACCGGTGGCGTCGACGCCAACGCCTTGCAGCGTCCAAAGCGCTTCTTCGGTGCTGCACGCAACATCGAGGAAGGTGGGTCGCTGACGATTATAGCGACCGCTCTTATCGATACCGGTAGCCGAATGGATGAGGTTATTTTCGAGGAGTTCAAAGGAACCGGCAATTCCGAAATCGTCCTCGACCGCAAGGTTGCCGACAAGCGCATCTTCCCGTCCATGGACATCCTCAAGTCCGGCACCCGAAAGGAAGATCTGCTGGTTCCACGCCAAGATCTGCAGAAGATCTTTGTTCTTCGCCGGATTCTGGCGCCAATGGGTACCACGGATGCTATCGAGTTTCTCATCGACAAGTTGAAGCAGACGAAGAGCAACAGCGACTTCTTCGACTCTATGAACACCTAGGCTTGCTTTAGCCGAAGCTAGCCCATATCTCGACGCCCGGCCTTGTGTCGGGCGTTTTGGTTCCTCCCAGCTCATGGTATCGCGATGGGATCGCCAGCAGATACGATCTTTGCCCTTTCTAGTGGCTCTCCACCCGCTGGCGTCGCAGTGATACGGCTCAGCGGGCCCAAAGCATGTGCGGCATTGCAAAAACTGACCTTGCAAGCCTTGCCGGCGCCGCGTGCGGCAAGTCTGCGTCGTGTCTTTAGTCAGTCGGGCTTCCTGCTTGATGAAGTTCTGGTGCTTCTGTTCCGAGCTCCACACTCCTTTACTGGAGAGGATATCGTCGAATTGCACTCCCACGGCAGCCGGGCTGTCGTAAGTGCTTTGCTGGGCGAACTGGAGAGCATGGACGGGCTCCGCATGGCTGAGGCTGGGGAGTTTTCTAGACGGTCATTTGAACATGGGCGTTTAGACCTGGTCGAGGTGGAAGGATTAGCGGAACTGATTTCTGCCGAGACGGAGATGCAACGACGTCTTGCGGTGGAGCAAAGTTTCGGTGGGCAGTCCGAGATCTACAATGCCTGGGCAAGAGGTCTCACCCACGCCCGGGCGATGATTGAGGCTGAACTGGACTTTGCCGACGAAGACGACGTGCCGGGCTCCGTCGCGGAACAAATAGTGGATGAAATCGTCACGCTTCACAGGGCTCTTAAAGAACACGTCTCCGCGGCAGGCGCCGGGGAGATCATTCGCGACGGCTACAAGGTCGCGATCGTAGGGCCGCCGAATGCGGGCAAATCCAGCTTGCTCAACGCCCTTGCTGATCGTGATGTTGCCATTGTTACCGAGGTAGCAGGCACCACGCGTGACGTAATCAGTGTGGATCTCGATCTCGAAGGCTTCTTAGTGAAGCTTTACGATACGGCCGGGCTTCGAGAGAGCATGGACGTGGTGGAGCAAGAGGGTATTCGTCGAGCTCGTAAGTTGATAGAGCAGGCAGATCTTGTCCTGTTTTTGCAGGAGATTGGATCTTCCACAAACCAATCTTTCTCGGCTGAAGGAAAAGAGATCGTCCGGGTCGGTAGTAAGTCCGATTTGTGGGGCGCCTCACCGGAGTTCGATCTTTGCATTTCAGTTAATGCTGATGTAGGTCTTTCGGAACTGCGGCGTTTGATCCTTGAGCGCGTGAAGGCGGTTTGGGCAGGGAGCGCGGTACCGACGCGGAAGCGGCAGTTGGATCTTCTCCAACAGGCTTCCAATTTCATCGAAGAGGCGCTAAAGGCGAACGTGCTTGAGTTGCGCGCTGAGTTCTTGAGAGCAGCAGCGAATTCACTTGGCCGCATAACCGGCGCGGTCGACGTCGAAGAACTGCTCGACGTTATTTTTTCCCAGTTCTGCATAGGTAAGTGATTCACGTGAAACACGTGAACATGGAGTGTCATCATGACAGAGGCTTACGACGTGATCGTCATCGGTGGAGGGCATGCTGGCTGCGAGGCCGCGAGTGCCGCAGCAAGGATGAGCGCCAAGACCGCTCTCTTGACCCATAAGTTCGATACTATCGGGGTAATGTCTTGCAACCCCGCCATCGGAGGCTTGGGGAAGGGACATCTGGTACGTGAAGTGGATGCTTTAGACGGCCTGATGGGAAGAGTCGCCGATGCTGCCGGTATTCAGTTTCGTATGCTGAACCGCAGCAAAGGACCTGCTGTACGAGGACCAAGGACGCAAGCCGATCGGAAGCTGTACCGGCTGGCGATGCAAGAAGCCATTCTGGCGCAGGAAGATCTCACTGTGGTCGAAGGTAGCGCGCACGATCTTCTAATCAACAATGGGAGGATAGAGGGCGTC
>DASYHX010000170.1:0-2550 GCA_035998065.1 Pseudorhizobium sp. | reverse complement strand
GCGGCGCAAGGCTTTCAACTGGGCTCTCCTGCCATTGTTGCCGACCAAGCACTGGTGGCGGCCGGGCTTGAACAGCAGGGTGTATTGAGCCGCTTTAGCTACAAGGTCTTGCTTGGTGAAGCAGAGGACGCCGCAGCCATCGAGCAGCTCAATGCCGCTTTCCCTAACGCCGACTGGGGTGTCCGCCGGCCTGAAGATGCGGCGGCCAGTCTGAAGCGCTTTTTCGATCTTTTCGCTCGCTTCCTCACACTTGTTGGCCTCTCGTCACTCCTGGTTGGCGGCGTCGGCGTGTCAAATGCCATTTCCGCATACATCAACGAGCGCCAAAGCTCGATCGCGACACTGCGCAGCCTCGGGGCCACCAGCGCCCGCATCATGGTGCATTTTTTGACCCAGGTTCTGGCGCTGTCGGTGGTCGGCGTCTTGCTGGGACTTGTGCTCGGAGCTGCAACCAGCCTTGTTGCGCTGCCTTTTTTGTCAGGCATGTTGGCCATCGATCTACCGCCAACGCTTGACCCTCGATCCCTGCTCGCCGCTGCCGGTTTTGGTTTGTTGATTGGCTTGGCCTTCGCGCTGCTGCCGCTGCGTGGCGCACAAAAACTGAAGCCCGCGAGCCTATTCCGCTCGTCTGGCGGAGATGAGTCCCGCCTCATTTGGCGCGAACTCACCCATTGGCGCACCGCATTACCCCTCTTCTTGGCGCTGGTGGCTATTGCGGGCTTGGCGGTATTCACCACCGGGTCCCCCCTGCTGGTACTATGGTATGCGATCGGCGCAGCCATAGCGTTTGGACTGCTGCGCCTGGCCGGATGGCTATTGCAGACCTTTCTTCGCCTGCTGCCGCCTTTGCCCAACACCACGTTGCGCCAAGCATTGCAGGCCATTCACCGGCCCGGCTCGGCGGCACCCGTGGTGGTGCTGTCACTAGGTCTGGGACTGGCGCTCTTGCTGATGATCACACTGCTCGACCAGAACCTGCGGGCCCAGATCGATGGAGCGATTGCTGAGGATGCTCCAGCTTTCGTGCTGCTTGACATGCCTAAAGATCAGGTGCCTCTGGTGCAAGCCTTCGCCGCTTCCGACCCCGACATCGAAACGCTCGAAACCATTCCTATGCTGCGCGGGACCATCGAAAGCATCAAAGGCATCCCGGCTGCCGATCTCGGCCCAGTGCCGGACGAGATCGCCGACATGTTTGAGGGCGACACAGCGCTTAGCTGGGCCCGGGATGTGCCGGACGGCTCGACAGTCACAGACGGTTCTTGGTGGGCCAGCGACTATGCGGGACCGCCTCTGGTTTCCCTCAGCACCGAACTCCGCGCCCCGCTAGGTCTTACGGTCGGCGATATGCTGAGCATCGTCATCGCCGGTCGCCCCATCGACGTCACTATCGCCAATTTCCGCGAGATTGACTGGCGGGAGGGCGGTCTGAATTTCCGCCTGCTGTTTTCGCCTGGCATAATCGAAACCGCACCACAAACCGTCATGGGCAGTATCAATGTAATCGATGGAGCGGCGCCCGATGTCGAAAGCCGTCTCAGCAACGCCTTCCCGACGCTGAGCTTCTTGCCTGTTGGCGATGCTCTGGCGCGAATCCAGGCTATTCTCTCGAGCCTCGCCAACGCTGTGGCGTTGGTAGGAAGCCTTGCGGTCATATCGGGCATTCTCGTGCTGGCCGGCGCGATGACTGTGGGCCGAAAACAGCGTGAGGCAGATGCCGTGGTGATGAAGGTGCTGGGAGCCACATCCCGCAAAGTCATAGTGGCGTTCATCGTGGAGTATTCCCTTTTGGGCCTCCTTGCCGCTGCGATGGGTGCTGGCCTCGGTGTGGTGGCAACATGGGCCATCCTGACGTTCGTCATGGAGATTGCGTTCGCCCTGAACCTACTGACGATCGCTGTCGTGGTGATCGGTGCAACGGTCGTAACGATAGCGACGGGCGTATTGACCACTTGGTCGGCCATGTCTGTGCGCCCTGCCCAACAACTGCGTGCCGGAACGTCGTAGTCCACGCGCAACAGCATGGTGACGTCGCACTCTGGATGCCTCAAACCGTGATCGGCAAGATCAACTGCTGTTCCCGTACTCCTGATAGCTGGGAGAATCCGGATGCGGTGATCCCCAGAAGGCGCACTGGCTTCGGCGGCGGAAAGGTCTGCCCGAGGAGCACCTCCACCAAATCCGCCAGTTCCTCCTTTTTGATGATGCACGATGCAGAGGAGCGAGCTCGGGTGATCTGCTGAAAGTCGGCATACTTGACCTTCAGGGTGACCGTCCGCCCATAGAGGTCTCGCTTCTCACACACGTTCCAGACCTTGTCGATCAGCGGCCGGGTAAGCTCTCGCGCCGCTTCAATCGTGGAGATATCTTCGCGGAAGGTGTCCTCGGCACCGACCGACTTCCGCTCTCTGTTGGGTTTGACTTCCCGATGGTCGATGCCCCGGGCCAGGTCGAACCAGTATTCGGCAGACCGCCCAAACCGGACCACCATCTCCTCCATGGTGAGTGCCGCGAGGTCAGCACCATTGGTGATACCCATGCGGTGCATCT
>DASYHX010000137.1:0-8967 GCA_035998065.1 Pseudorhizobium sp. | reverse complement strand
GCGCCTGATCCATTCACCGACACGACGCGGGCCGGCGTTATAGGCGATGAAGGTGAGGACATAGGAACCGTCGAACGACGCGATCTGCTCGCCGAGGTAATGGGCGCCGAGTGTGGCGTTGTAGCCCGGATCCTCCGTAAGGCGCGCTTGTGCATAGGCGAGGCCGTGCCTCTTTGCCACGGCCTTGGCCGTTCCCGGCAGAAGCTGCAACAGTCCGCGTGCGTTGGCCGGCGAGACCGCAGCCGGATTGAAGGCGCTTTCCTGGCGGGCAATGGAGTAGGCAAGTGCGGTGCCCGAGCCGGCTATGTTGGCGCTTGCAGGGATGACCCCCGTGGGGAAAGCCAGGGCGGCGACATCCCGGCCTTCGGCAAAGGCCGTCTTCCCAAGATGCAGGGCAAGATTGTGTTCGCCGCGCTTCTCGGCTTCGGCCGTAAGCAGCGCCAGTTCGCCGGGGCTGCTGATCTCCTTGGCCAGCGACTTCATCAGGGCATCCGCGCGCTTCTGGTGCCCTGCCGCCTGCAACACGGCCATTGCTTTAACGGGCGCGCGACTTGAGAAGCTAAGACGGTCGGCCTCGGTTGGAAGCGGCGCGGCAACGTTCAATCTTTCCACCCCGATACGGGCCGCTGCCAACTGCCCGTAGAAGCTCCCGGTATAGGTGGCGGCCTTCTCGAAGTACGATTGCCCCCGAGCTTTGGCGGTCTCGCCTTCGCCGGCCGCCTCTGCCGTGCGACCGAGCCAGTACCATCCACGTGATGCCGAGATCGGCCCATTGGCGACATCGATTATGCGCCGGAAGTGGCGTTCGGCAGATTCGAAATCCTTCAGGTTCCGCAGTGCGTACCAGCCGGCATGGAACGCCGCGTCGACGATCTCGGTCGGTCGCTCCCCCTCATGCGCCGAGACAATCTCATAGGCGGCCGCGTATTTGCCTTTGTCTGCGAGACCGCGAGCAACGATGCGACGCTCGTCCCACCACTCGGATGTGTTGATCAGGCGGTTCGCGTCCCGCGGCACCTTCTTCAGGAGAGCCGCTGCATCCTCATATTTGTCCTGCCGACGCAGTCGGTCTATTCGGAGGAACAGATAAGCTGGGTCGTTGGCCCAGGTCTGGTCCACCGCCTTGATCAAGGCATCGGCGTTCTTTGCTTCGCGAATCGCCGCAGTCCAGGCTTTGTAGAGTGAGTGAGCTTCTCCTAGTTCCGAGAAACGCTTCGCCTGCGATACGCGGCTCCGGTACATGAGATAGTCCATGCGCGACTTGTGATCGGACGCTGTCAGCTCATCGCCGAATTGCCCAAGCACCCGGTTCTCCAGGGCCGTGTCGAGCGCCTCGGACCTCCAGAGTTTGCGGATCATGTCGAGCGCCTTGGCGTCTTCCCCTGTCTCTTTAAGCGCGCGTGCCAGGGCAAATCGACCTTCAGCCGTCATGGGCGCTTTTCCGGCGAAGAAGGTCTCCACCGTTCGCGCGTCGGCATTCTCCAGGAAAAGCGCCCGTTCGGCCTGCTCGCGAAGCCGGTCCAGGTCTGGCCATCCCACGAGTTCCTGTTCGGCCGCCAGAATTTCGCGGAAGGAGACACCTGGCAATCCGGATGTGGCAAGAGCCCAGCTCAAAATTTGCCGGTCCAGGGAGCCTTCCGGCAATGCGTCACGCACAGATCTGGCGCGGCTCGCGTTCCTGTCGGACAAAGCGTCCAGCCCTGCCTTGACCACGGGCGCCGGCATTAATCGGCCGGTGCGCGGCAACGTGCTGCCGGTAAGCGGCATGGGAAAGGTTGCAGCCGTCGGGTTGTCCGGCTTCACATAGGGAAGGGGGGCGGCACTCTCCGGAAGGGGGCCGGCCATGGTCACGCCGCTAGAAAGGCTCAAAGCCAGCGCGGTAATCAACAGCACGGGCTTCTTCATCCGACGACTCGCGATATGAGACAATCCCACCTCGTATTAGCTGCTTCGGAAATTAACGAAGCGTTATCAACACCATGAAAATGCGCCACTTCGGCGTGGCGGCATCAGGATAATTCCCGACAGCATCCGCTTGTCGTGGCATGCCCACCGCTCTATTGTGCGCCACCTTATTCACGGAATGCGGCCGAAGCATGGATGCCGCCCGCCAGGAGTTTTGCATGTTCAAGGGATCGATGCCGGCACTCGTCACGCCATTTACAGACAATGGTGAGGTCGACGAGCAAGCCTTTGCGTCCCACATCGAGTGGCAGATCGCAGAAGGGAGCAGCGGGCTTGTGCCGGTTGGAACGACGGGGGAGTCGCCGACGCTTTCTCATGCGGAACACAAGCGTGCCGTGGAGTTGTGCATCCAGGTGGCAGCCAAGAGGGTTCCGGTCATCGCCGGAGCGGGATCGAACAACACCCACGAGGCCATCGAACTTGCCACGCATGCGCAAAAGGCAGGGGCTGATGCGCTCCTGGTTGTGACGCCTTACTACAACAAGCCGACCCAGAAGGGACTCTTCGCTCATTTCGCCGCAATTGCGCAAGCAGTGTCGCTGCCAATCTTCATCTACAACATCCCCGGGCGGTCCGTCATCGACATGTCGCCGGAAACAATGGGCGCGCTGGTTCAGGCTCACAAGAACATAGTGGGCGTGAAAGACGCGACAGGTAAGCTGGAGCGCGTTTCGGAGCAGCGTCTCACTTGCGGCAAGGATTTCATTCAACTGTCTGGTGAAGATGCGACCGCCCTTGGTTTCAATGCCCACGGGGGCGTTGGATGCATCTCCGTAACCGCCAATGTGGCGCCGCGCCTTTGCGCAGAGTTTCAGGCGGCAACCCTTGCGGGGGACTATGCCAAGGCGCTGGAATACCAGGATAGGCTGATGCCGCTGCACAGGGCAATCTTCCTGGAGCCGGGCGTCTGTGGCGCAAAATATGCTCTTTGGAAGACGCGCGGGCTTAACCGTAGCGTCCGTTCACCGCTGATCTCGGCGCTTGAACCTGCAACCGAAGCGGCACTGGATTCTGCACTCAGGCATGCAGGATTGCTGAACTGAGGCCCATAAGAGCTTCACTTGCGGACTTCGCCGCCTTACATGATTGAGGACCCTGCCGGGAGCCGGGGAGGGGATAAGAAGCATAATGAAGGGTAGACGAAGCCATGGCCCCCAGAGGCAGCCAGCGCACGGTGAACAAGGTTGTCGCGGAGAACCGCAAGGCCCGCTTCAACTATGAGATCCTGGATACCTACGAAGCCGGACTCGTGCTGACGGGCACGGAAGTGAAGTCGCTGCGCGAGGGCAAGGCGAACATTGCCGAATCCTACGCTTCGGACGAGGGCGAGGAGATCTGGTTGATCAACTCCCATCTGCCGGAATACCTGCAGGCCAACCGCTTCAACCACGAGCCGCGCCGCCGCAGAAAACTCCTTCTTAACAAGCGCGAGATCAATCGGCTCCGCGCAGGGATCAATCGCGAAGGCATGACGCTGGTCCCGTTGAAAATATACTTCAACGATCGAGGCAGGGCGAAGCTGGAACTGGCGCTTGCGAAGGGCAAGAAGCTGCACGACAAGCGGGAAGCCGCAAAGGAGCGGGATTGGAACCGCCAGAAGAGCCGACTCCTGAAGGAAAACTGAAGCCTGGGTCCTGCGTTGAGGCGAAGAACCTGTTCGGGTCCGAAGGATAACCCTCTCTCCGTTTTCGCTGAACCTTCTGCAGGCGGCGTCGTTGTCGAGCCATGGAGGAGGTCAGTGACAGCGACGGTTTAGCAAGGATCATACGAGAGGCCATCGTAGAGGGCCGCGTCCTGTTTGCCCGCTACCATGATGTAGAGCGAACGATCGAGCCTCATATTCTCGGCTATGACCGCAACGACCATCTTGCCCTCAGCGCTTGGCAGGTTGCTGGGACCGGTGCCGGTTGGCGTCTCTTTCATCTGGACGAGGTGATGGTGCTGAAGCCCACCAACAGCCGCTTTCTAAGGGCCGCTCCCGGATACAATCGCAGAGATCCTTCCTTCAGACGCGTTATTCAGCAGGTCTGACACTCACCGTTGATCTTGATGAAGAGGAACAAAAGCCACGTTCCTGCCGTTGATGCCAGCATTCTCACGCGAGCCGGCTATGAAGCGTAAAACCTTGTTGACCTATGGACTTCTCGTCCTGGGCTTGGGCCTTGCGGCCTATCTCCTCTGGAACATCTTCAGCGAATATAGCTGGTCCGACATCACGACCTCGGTCTCGGAGATTCCGACCTATAACCTGCTGACGGCGCTCGCCTTCACCCTTGCGTCCTACGTTTGCCTGACCGGATTCGATTGGTGCGGCGTACGATATGTCGGAAACGATCTCAGCTACCCGAAGATCGGGCTGGCATCCTTCATCAGCCTTTCTATCGGGCAAAGCGTAGGGCTTGCCGGATTGAGCAGCGGTGGGTTGCGATACCGCTACTATGCTCATTGGGGTATGGATACTGAAGATGTCGCCAAGATCGTTCTGCTCTCCGGAGTCACCGTAGCGCTAGGGCTTGCAACGCTGACCGGGATCGTCATGCTGATCAATCCCTCGGACGCTGCCGAAGTGCTTCGTCTGGGGGAGGCGGCCGTCCTCGCAATCGCTGGCGCTTGCCTGCTTTCCGTTGCCGCTTACCTTGCGCTTGCCAAGTTCGCCAGGGCTCCTGTGCGCATACGGAAGTGGACATTCCAGATGCCTACGCTGCGCCTGGCTGCAGCCCAGGTTGTAATAGGGACAATCAATTTCGCGCTTGTCGCTGCCGCACTACGGGAGGTCATGGGTGCAGCAGCCGACGTGAGCTACCTTAAGGCTGCAACCGCATATGTCCTGGCCAATGTTGCCATCATCGTCACCCACGCCCCCGGGGGGCTAGGGGTTCTGGAGGCAACGGTCCGGCACGTCATGGGAGACCAGGCTTCGATTGGTTCCCTGGTTGCTTTTCGAGTGATCTACTTCTTCATTCCGATGGGGATAGGCATCCCACTTGCACTAGTCGTGGAAGCAGTCTTCAGGGCGCGCAAGCATCAATCCTCGTCCTCCGTTGCGGTAGCAGAGAAGCTCGGCTGACACTGCCTCGCCTTCATCACCCTCATGTCGCTGCTGTCGGCAGCCTCCCCACCGCGCGGCGGCCGCTCGGACGGCTCTCGCCCGATCTCGCTCCTTAACGAGGCGAGGTCGATGAAGTGATCCGCCTGGCGGCGCAGGTCGTCGGCGATCATCGGCGGTTGGCTGACCATTGTCGAAACCACCGACACCTTTCGCCCACGCCGCTGGAGAGCCTCAACAAGCGTCCTGAAATCGCCGTCGCCGGAGAACAAGACCAGGTGATCTACCGTCTCCGACTGCTCCATCGCATCGATGGCAAGCTCAATGTCCATGTTCCCCTTGATCTTGCGGCGTCCCAAGGAGTCGGTGAACTCTTTCGCTGGCTTCGTGACCACTTTGTAGCCGTTGTAGTCCAACCAGTCGATCAGTGGGCGGATCGAGGAATATTCCTGGTCCTCGATCAGCGCGGTGTAATAGTAGGCGCGGAGGAGATAGCCGCGCTTCTGGAATGCCTTGAGCAGCTTTCGATAATCGATATCGAAGCCAAGGCTTTTCGAAGCAGCGTAGAGATTCGCACCATCTATGAAGAGCGCGATCTTCTCTCTTGGGTCAAACATTTTTCCTCCATCCCACTTTATTATTGCCTGCTAAGCAGGTTTGGCACCGGCAACCACGACGGATCGGGGTCTGATGCGAACTCACACTGCACCAGCCAGCTTACATTATGAAACGTTCATGTACTTGCATTTAACGCGGGCCTCTGGTTTGTCCACGCACTTTGCTGTTGATGTCTTGTTGGCGAAACAGGCCGTCATTCTCTGCGCACCGCGTACACTCGGCAGGAAAAACTTGAATTCCTGCCGCAATGGCTGTATCGGGCCTGTAGATTCCCGAACATAACGACCGCAAAGGACAGGCAATGGCCCGTGTCACCGTAGAAGATTGCATTGACAAAGTCGACAACCGGTTCGAGCTTGTTCTCCTGGCAAGCCATCGCGCACGTCAGATTTCTCAGGGTTCGTCGATCACGATCGATCGCGACAATGATAAGAATCCTGTCGTAGCGCTTCGCGAGATTGCCGACGAGACGCTGTCTCCCGACGACCTGAAGGAGGATCTCATCCATTCGCTGCAAAAGCATGTGGAAGTGGATGAGCCGGAGCCCGATCCGGCGTCTCTGCTGGCGTCCAATGCAGGTGCCGTTACAGCCGCGGATCGCAGCGAAGACGATGATGACCTGCCCGAAACGGTTACCTTCGACCAGATGTCGGAAGAGGAACTGCTGGCAGGCATCGAAGGCCTTGTTCCGCCCGAAAAGAGCGACGATTACTAATCGTTCATCGTCTGGCCCTAGATCGTTGCGTTGCACTATGATGGCTGCGCCAGTCTTAAACTGGCGCGCCTTTTTTCGTTCTTGAACCGAGGAACTTTTCCGGGATGATGCGGCAATACGAGCTTGTTGAGCGGGTTCAGAAGTACAAGCCCGATGCCAACGAGGCTCTGCTCAATAAGGCCTATGTCTACGCCATGCAGAAGCACGGGCAGCAGAAGCGGGCAAGCGGCGATCCCTATATTTCTCATCCGCTCGAAGTGGCGGCGATCCTCACAGACATGCACCTGGACGAGTCGACGATTGCCGTCGCTCTTCTCCACGACACGATCGAAGATACCACCGCAACACGCGCAGAGATCGATGAACTCTTCGGGGAGGATATCGGCAGGCTCGTGGAAGGGCTGACCAAGCTAAAGCGTCTCGATCTCGTTACCAAAAAAGCGAAGCAGGCGGAGAATCTAAGGAAGCTCCTCCTGGCCATTTCCGATGATGTCCGCGTTCTGCTGGTCAAGCTTGCCGACCGGCTCCACAACATGCGCACGTTGGAGCACGTCAATCCGGAGAAGCGGGCGCGTATCTCGGAAGAAACGATGGATATCTATGCGCCTCTTGCGGGTCGCATGGGTATGCAGGACCTTCGCGACGAGTTGGAGGACCTGTCGTTCCGCTATCTCAATCCCGAAGCCTATGAGACGGTGACGAAACGCCTCTCGGAACTTTCCGCCCGCAATGAGGGGCTGATTACGAAGATCGAGGATGAACTGCGAGACTTGCTCGTGGCGAATGGCCTTGTGGACGCGGCAGTCAAGGGACGTCAGAAAAAACCATATTCCGTTTTCCGCAAGATGCAGTCGAAGTCTCTGTCTTTCGAACAGCTTTCGGACGTCTACGGATTCCGTATTGTCGTTGGCGACATTCCCGCCTGCTACCGGGCGCTGGGTATCGTTCATACCCGCTGGCGCGTCGTACCCGGTCGTTTCAAGGATTACATATCGACGCCTAAGCAAAACGACTACCGCTCCATTCATACGACGATCGTCGGTCCGTCGCGGCAGCGTATCGAGCTGCAGATCCGGACGACGCGGATGCACGAGATCGCGGAATACGGGATTGCCGCGCATGCGCTCTACAAGGATGGCGAAAGCGGCGAAGGCGGCGAATTGCTCTCAAAGGGATCCAATGCCTATTCCTGGCTGCGGCATACGATCGAGGCCTTGTCGGAAGGTGATAATCCCGAGGAATTCCTCGAACATACCAAGCTGGAGCTTTTCCAGGATCAGGTCTTCTGCTTCACGCCCAAGGGCAAGTTGATCGCGCTGCCGCGCGGCGCCACCCCGATCGACTTCGCCTACGCCGTTCACACCAACATCGGCGACACGACGGTGGGCTGCAAGATCAACGGCCGCATCATGCCGCTCGTCACTCGCCTCAACAATGGAGACGAGGTGGAGATCATCCGGTCGGGTGTGCAGGTTCCTCCGGCTGCCTGGGAAGAGATTGTTGTCACGGGCAAGGCGCGTGCTGCGATCCGACGGGCCACGCGCATGGCAATCCGCAAACAATATGCCGGGCTTGGCTACCGGATTCTGGAGCGGACGTTTGAAAGGGCAGGCAAGGTCTTCTCGCGCGAGGGTCTGAAACCGGTCCTCCATCGACTGGGCCAGAAGGATGTGGAGGATGCGATCGCGTCTGTCGGCCGTGGCGAACTCTCGTCCCTGGACGTGATGCGGGCCGTTTTCCCGGATTACAAGGACGAGCGCGTTACTGTTAAGCCGTCCACGGACGAAGGCTGGTTCAATGTCCGCAGCGTTTCGGGCATGATGTTCCGCATCCCCGGACAATCTGCGGAAGCACGCGACGTGGAGCCGGAGGGCCAAGGGGGTGCGCCGCTGCCTATCCGAGGTCTGTCGGGAAGTACCCAGGTTCGCTTCGCCCCAAGCGGCGCAGTTCCCGGCGATCGCATCGTGGGGATCATGGAGGAAGGGGCAGGGATCACCATCTATCCGATTCAGGCGCCGGCACTGCAGCGTTTTGACGATCAGCCTGAGCGATGGATCGACGTTCGCTGGGATCTCGACGATGCCAATAAATCCCGATTCACAGCGCGCATAGTCATCAATGCGCTCAACGAACCGGGAACATTGGCGACGGTGGCCCAGACAATTGCGGGGCTCGACATCAACATCCACACCCTAGACATGGGACGAGTCGCGACCGACTTCTCGGAGATCGGGCTGGAGGTTGAGGTCTGGGATCTTCGGCAGTTAAACCAGTTGCTGACGCAGTTGAAGGAACTCGACAGCATCTCGACCGTCAAGCGCGTCTACGACTGAGTGTGCCCAAGTTCCAGGCGTCGCCAGAGCCCTGTCATGCTCAGCGAGCAAGGCAGGGTCGCTCATTGCGCCATGGTTATCTTCCTCAGTCGAGCTTATTTTGTTGCGGTGCAGCAAATCGGCAAAGGAAGAACAAGATGTTTGGATCGGTTAAGAGAATTGCCCGCGCTCTCCGCGGCCAGAGCATTGAAGATCGTGAGTTGGCCTACCTCAACGGTGCTTCTGACAGGGTAGACCTGGAGTACCGCCAGCGTCAGATCGACCGCGGCATGTTCCGTAGGACATTCTGA
>DASYHX010000126.1:0-3905 GCA_035998065.1 Pseudorhizobium sp. | reverse complement strand
GAGGTGGCGCAACCGACCGCCTGGCTGCCTGGGATGAAGCCGGTCTGGTTCACCGAACTGGGGTGTCCTGCGGTGGACAAGGGTGCCAACCAGCCCAACGTATTCGTCGATCCCAAATCTGCGGAAAGTGCCGCGCCCTATTTTTCCAGCCGTGCGAGAGCGGACTCTCTGCAGCGGCGTTTCCTGGAAGCGCATCACCTGCATTGGCAGAACCCGGCGTCATCTGTTGTCGATGCCTCTCACATGTTTGTCTGGACCTGGGACGCTAGGCCTTATCCTGTCTTCCCGAACCAGCTTTCGGCGTGGAGCGACGGTGGAAACTGGCGTGCCGGCCACTGGCTGAATGGCAGGCTGGGCGCAACGACGCTCGCGGATGCTATTGCAGCCATCCTGGTGGATCACGGCTTCCACGACTTCGACGTGGAGGAGGTGAGCGGCGACCTCACCGGGTATCTCCAAGCGGAGGTGACTTCGGCGCGGGGGCTGCTGGCACCGCTGCTCGAGGTCTTCCGCATCGACGTTGTCGAGGATGCAGGCGTGCTTCGATTCCGCTCTCGCGGTGTTGCGAGCCTTGCGCCTCGACAGATGCATGTGTTGGTGGACCTGCCGGACGAGCCCCTCTGGAGCGAAACCCGCGGTCATGACAGCGACTTTGCCGCCGAAGTGGTGATCGGTTCCTTCAACCCGGTGCTGGACTACGAGCAGGCCAGCGCCCGCTCTCGCCGCACCCGAACCGCCAGCAACCGGGTGCTCGGCTACGATCTGCCCGCAGTTCTTCCAGAGGAAACGGCGCTTGCGGCGGCAGAAGCCGCAGTGCGAGACCAGTGGATATCAAGGCGGGTGCTGAAGTTCGCAGTGTCGCCAGCAGACGCGGCCCTGCAGCCGGGAGATCCCGTCGCTCTGACGTCAGTGGGAGGTACGTTTCTCGTATCGCGCGTCGAAGAGGGTGCCGTACGGCGGGTCGAGGCGCGTCAGCATATGGGAGTCGCGGCGGCAGTGCCGGTGGCGGAGACGCCATCACCGGCAGATAGCGGAGGGGCCTCGGACGGCTTTGCACCCCTGCTGCATCTGCTCGACCTCCCGCAGTTCACCAGCGGCTCGGATGTGAGCTTTGCACGAGCGGCCGGTCTCTGCCGTCCGTGGCAACGGATTGCGCTCTCATCGTCATTAGCCACCGAGGGCTATGCATTGCGGGCCATGCTCCAAAGACCGGCCCGCATCGGTCGCTTGACGTCACCATTGCCGCCGGGAAAAGTTTCCGGACGCTTCGACCGCAGCGCCACAATCGAACTGGACCTGTTCTTCGGCGGCATTTCTTCGGCCGTCCCAGAGGCGGTGCTGGCAGGCGAGAACCGCCTGGCGGTGAGATCTGTTGGCGGGTCGTGGGAGATCATTCATTTTGTCGAAGCCGAGGAGGTCGCACCCGGCCGCTGGCAGCTATCGAGACTGCTCCGTGGGTTGGCCGGAACGGAAGATGCGATGGCGCTGGGAGCCGCAGTCGCGGCACCGATCGTGCTGCTTGACGAGGCAGTGGCTTCGCTTGGTCTTTCCGTCGAGGAGCGAGGTCGCAGCCTGAACTGGATCGCAGAAGGGGCCGTTCCAGCCGCCGGCGCAGTGGGACCTTTCGCGTTCGCAGGCGGGATTCGCGCGCAGACGCCGCTTTCACCGGTGCACATAAGGGGTGTTCGTTTCGATGACGGCATCCGTCTTTCCTGGGTGCGGCGAGCTCGCCTTGATGCAGACGATTGGGCCGCTGCCGACATACCGCTCGATGAGCCTGAGGAGCGGTATCGGGTCGAAATCCTTCACGGAAACGACGTGAGGCGGACCGTGGATGTCACTGCGCCGGCTATCCTTTATGCCGCAGCGGATGAGATTGCCGATCTCGGAGAGTTGCAGTCACTCCTTGCGGTGCGTGTCCGGCAGATGGGCCGGGCCGTTCCGCTCGGCCTGCCTGCGCATGCTGTGATTTCCGTCTGACAAAGGAGACAACGATGGACGCTACGAAGCAGTGGTATCGGTCAAAGACCGTTTGGGGCGCGTTGGTTGCGGTTGCGGCATCCGTGCTGCAGGCGACGGGTTTTGAGCTTGCACCAGACGTACAAAACGACATCGCCGACCTGGCGATCGCCGTGGCAGGCGTCATGGGTGGCGCGGTTTCCATCTATGGCCGTGTCTCGGCCAAGAGCCTGATCGGGCGCTAAGCCTGCAAGAAATGGCAGGTAAAAACCTCAGCGCCCATTCATTTGCCATTCAGGGGTGGCTCGCTACATACTCCATCACATGATTTGGATCTTTTGATCCGTTCCGAAGATGGACAAGTTTCACATGGCGAGACTGCCGCTCACAGCGATGATCATCGCCGGCCTTATTGGCCCAACTGCCGTTGGGCCGGCTGAAGCGCAGGACTACCTCATCCTCGCTGCCGCCGATTGCGGCTCTGCCGCATCCCGTGTCGTCAGCGAAACCGGTGGCCAACTGCTTTCCGCCCAGCCGTCCTCCGACGGCCAGACCTGCGTCGTGACCGTGCTTGTGCAGGGCAGTGGCAATGAGCGCCCGCGCAAGGTAACGGTGCGGGTGCCGATGTAGGACGAACTGGCGGCTCAAGGGCTGCTGCAAGGGGTGGGGGCGGATCATGCGCATTCTCGTGGTCGAAGATGATGTCAATCTCAACCGTCAGCTGACCGACGCGCTGAAAGAAGCAGGATACGTCGTCGATCAGGCGTTCGACGGCGAGGAAGGACACTTCCTCGGCGAGACAGAGCCTTATGACGCGGTGATCCTGGACATCGGCCTGCCGATTATCGACGGCATCACAGTCGTAGAAAAATGGCGCGCAGAGGGCAAAGGTATGCCTGTCCTGATGCTGACGGCCCGCGACCGGTGGAGCGACAAGGTCGCCGGCATCGACGCTGGTGCAGATGACTACGTGGCGAAACCCTTTCATGTGGAAGAAGTTCTGGCCCGCGTACGGGCGTTGATCCGCCGGGCCGCGGGACATTCGTCCTCCGAAATCATCTGTGGACCCGTCCGTCTCGACACCAAGGCATCCAAGGCGACCGTCAACGGCGCTCCACTGAAGCTCACGTCGCACGAATTCAGGCTGCTCTCCTACCTGATGCATCACATGGGAGAGGTGGTTTCGCGTACGGAGCTGGTCGAACATATGTACGATCAGGACTTCGACCGTGACTCCAACACGATCGAGGTTTTCGTTGGTCGGCTGCGCAAGAAACTCGGTGTCGATCTGATCGAGACCGTGCGCGGTCTGGGCTACAGGATGCAAGCCCCCGCCGACGCTGCCTGACGTCGATGGTCGGGCCAAGATCGCTCACCGCACGCGTCCTTCTGCTCGCCACTCTCTGGTCGGGATTGGCACTGGTGGTGATTGCGCTCGTGATTTCCGCTCTCTACCGCCAATCGGCGGAACGCGCCTTCACCGACCTTTTGCGCGCGCAGCTTTACAACGTCATCAACTCTGTCTCGATCGGCGAAAACAACAGCCTCGTCGGCAATCCCCAGTTGGGGGACTTGCGCTATTCACAGCCGGAAACCGGCTGGTACTGGCTCATCGAGCCGCTCGGCACTTTCGCCGCCGCCCCACTTTCCTCCTCCTCGCTCGGCGTTTCCAGGATCGCCGTGCCCTCCATCCTCAACGTGCCCTTCAACAATCGCTACGAACGCTTCTATCCCGTCACCGACGCCTTCGGAAACAACGTGCTAGTCGCTGAGACGGAGGTGGTTCTGGATGCCGAAGGCCGCGCCGCGCGCTTTCGCGTCGCCGGCAATCTGGATGCCATGGAGGAGGACATCCGGGTGTTTGACCGGAGCCTCTACATTGCGCTCTTCGTCTTCGGCGTAGGAAGTCTAGTCGTCAACGGAGGGGCCATCCTGTTCGGCCTTCG
>DASYHX010000117.1:0-18545 GCA_035998065.1 Pseudorhizobium sp. | reverse complement strand
CTTGGCGATGTCCTCAAAGAGACAGAATGGCGGGGGTACGAGCAAAGCCTCACCTACCAGGGAGGCTCTTCGGGTCAACTCGGGCCAACAACGCACTGGCATACGAAAGGTCTTGCCTTTGATCGCGCCAAATGTTTCCGGCTCGGTTGATAGGCTTTCGATCGTTGTTGCCGCGACCGTTGGATTGCACAACATCTGGTCAATGTTGATCGACTGGAATGCGGATCTTGGCTGAGCATAAACGTGGTGGAAACGCGTCGACACTTCCTCCCACTGCTTTTTCAAAGCCGGGTCGGCGGCAAGCTTGTCTTCGACCGTTTGGGCAAGCGACGTTGGGAATGTGGTGATGCCGCTCACCATGGGTCTTGCCTCCCTTGCTGTGTGCGCGAGAACAGGCTTGCGGGCTGCGATGAGGCCGATGCGGGCACCGATGGCCGCAAGACGACCTGACAGGGACGTGAGCCGGGAGCGCTGCCGAACCGTCCATTCGAGGCGGTCCCGGGCAAGGGTGCGTGCGACGCTGACCAGATGAAGACCGCGCGCCTCAGCAAAGCGCAGGGCCTGCCTGTAGAGACTTCGTCCCGCATAATCGCGCGTGGTTTCCTTTGCGTTGGAGCGTGACAGTATAGAGATAAGCCCACCGGCCTTGGCGAAGGCCCTGCGTCCATAGTAGACGACGAGATCCTCGCGGTGGCGTGTCATCGCCACATAGGTCAGGTGCCTATCAAGCGAGAGAGATGCGAGAAGCTTCACCCGATCGACGGTCGCACCCTGGCTTTTGTGAACCGTGGTGGCATAGCCATGGTCGACGTTGTTGTAGAAGCGCTGCTCGACTTTTACCTGCCGGCGCTGCTGACCCTCACCGATCTGAGCAACGAGACGACCCTGCGAAGCCTCTATCACCCTTGCCCGCATGCCGTTCTTGACGCCGAGCGAGCCCTCGTTCCTGAGGAAGACGATTTGGTCGCCTGCAGCAAAGTTTCGGGTTCCGTCGGCTGTCTTAAAGAGATGCCCCTGGTCGATAAGCCCTCGTTCAACCAGCGTCTTACGGGCCATGGCATTGAGCATGCGTACATCGCGACGAAGATGGGCAAGGATCAGGGAGGACTTGCTCGGATCGAACTCGCGGCTCCAGTCGGCGATCAGATTGAAGACGGCGTCCGCCTTCAGTTCGGATCCCATCAGCTTGCCCTTGGCGCGATAGGCTTCGACCGCTTTCTTGACATCTCCACGAGCGAGATCCAGCGATGCGTTTCGCATCCATTGCTCTTGCTGGCGATAGATGGTCTCCAGTTGCACATAGCCTATGCGATCGGCAATCGCGCGAAACGCGGCGCCCGCTTCGATCGGCTGCAGCTGTTCGGGATCGCCGACCAGAACGAGTTTGGCGCCAGCTGTCGTCGCCGCCTCAACCAACAGAGCCATCTGCCGGGACGAGACCATACCGGCTTCGTCGAGAACGAAGACCGTCTTGTTGTCTAACTGGTCGCGACCCTGGTTCCAGCGCAGCTCCCACGAGGACAGGGTGCGCGATACCATGCCCGCCTCCTTCTCAAGTCCTTCGGCTGCCTTGCCGGCAAGCGCGCCACCGACCACCCGATAGCCGGCCGCCTCCCAGGCTTGGCGGGCGGCCCTCATCATTGTTGTCTTGCCGGCACCTGCGCGGCCGATCACGGCAGCGATCCGTTCCGGTCCGGTCACATGTTCGATCGCAGTTTTCTGTTCGTCCGACAGGCGCACGTGTCGGGCCAACACCATTGCCAGTGGCGCATCCTTGACGCCATGAGATGACTGCTGAGACAGCCAGATTGCCCGGTTGGCCATTGCGGCTTCGAGCCGGATCAACGCTCGTGTCGTGAACTTTGCAGACGTCCTGACGCCGGTCACCAGATCCACACGTTCGCGATCGAGCCGCAGTATCTGCGGGCTTTGAAGGATGCGGGCCATCAGGTTCTGGAAAAGCGCAGGGTCGTCGATACAGCGATGCAGGACCTTGGCGATATCGCGTTCGTCGAAGACGCTCTTCTCGCGGCTAATCAGGTCGAGCACGATCTGCGGATTTTGCTGGATGCGCCGGGCATTCTGCGTGCGCCGCTCCTCCTGCAGCGCCAGCCGCTCGAGCCCGAGCTCCTCCTTAGACGATCCATCCCCACTGGCCGCCTTTCGCTGGATCGCTTTCGTTGCGACGCCCAGATGGATGGTCGGTGTTAGCGCAATCGCCTGTTTCTCAAAGGAGCGACCATCGACGCAAATGTCGAGGCCGGCAAGCGCAAGATGCCTGTTCTGACAAGCAAACCATCCATCTCGAAACGCTTGGAAGTCCTCCGCACCGCCTGCCCAGAGCTCGTAAACAATTCTGCCGCCATCGTTACGTAGCGGTTTGCCATCAGGAGCTACGATTGCAACCTTCTTGGGCCCAAACCCCTCCGGTGTAAGCGGCCTGAGTGTCGTCATCAGGTGGATATGGGGGTTTCCGGGAGCATCATGGAACACCCAGTCGGCGATCATGCCGACCGCTGTCACGTGTCTCGCCACGAAGTCGCGCACGAGGGCGATATTCTGTTCGCTGGAAAGCTCGACCGGCAGGGCAATGGTGATATCCTTGGCAAGCTGCGCGTCGGCACGCTTTTCGAAGGCTTCGACCTTGTTCCAGAATGCTTCCGATGCGCGTGAGACCGATGGGTCTGCCGCCATCAACCGCAGCCATTCCGGCGCGTCTTCGGGAATGGCGAACTCCTCGTGGAGCAGTCCCTGCTTGGCGCGATAGTCGATTGTCCTGGCTTCCCGCTCGAACTCCATCCTGGCGCAATGCCGATAGGCTGCCGACAACACAGCGCTGCGGCCGGAGCCGCGCGCGACGACGCTGACGGAGAAATGGGGGACGGCCATGAGCGGACACTCCTTCTCTCGCACGAAAGCAACAGCTGGCCGATGGGGCTCCGCGGCCCCGCGGCCTTCAGCCAAGACGTCGCGTCAGCGACGTATAATTGCGCCCTTGGAAGCCGCTCCTTCGGAACGGCGGGATCATTCCGCAAAACAGCGCCTGTGGCGATTGTCGGATTCACAGTAGTGCATCGACGAACACCAGCGCCGAAGATCCTGTCGTAGCCCCCCTGCTTTTTGAAGGAGATGAGACGAATGAAAAAGCCTTCGTCGAGAATTCGCGAAGACATTGCCAGGCTTCAAGAGCAGCTGAAGCATGCAGAGACGCGTGAGGCTGAGCGCATCGGGCGGCTCGCACTGAGGGCAGGACTTGGTGACATCGCTATCAATGAGGTTGCTTTGCAGTGCGCTCTGGAGGAGGTCGCGAGAAGCTTTCGTCAAGGTCGCGCGACAGGTGGATTTCGCCGTCCAGGCACGGATGAGACCGGGGCAGGGGGCACTAGCAGCGACACCGCGACTCTCTCGCCTAGGGCGGCTCAAGGCGGTCCTGGCGAGGTCTGAGCGGATGGCACGGTCGACGGCATCGCAAGCACGAAAGAAGGACACGCGCGAGAAGATCGCGCTTGGCGGCCTGATCGTCAAAGCTGGCCTGCGCTACGAGAAGCGCGCACTGCTACTGGGCGCCTTGATCGAGTTGAAGGGCCGACTGCACTCCGAGGAGGGCGAGCGGGTGCGGCTGACAGCCATCGGCGCGGAGGCGTTCGGCAATGATCATTTCTAGAACCATCTTGCTCATTGCACCCGCCGTGGTGATGCCCTCGGTTTTGGTCTCCATGACCGGGGTCGGCCAACGGCTTGCTGCCTTTGCGCCGAACGAGAGCACGCGGCTGACGCTCGCACAGGCAGGAGTGGCCGCACCCTTTCTGGCCGCCGCCGTAAGCGGCGCCATTCTGCTCTTTGCATCTGCCGGTTCTGCCGCCGTTCGATCTGCAGGATGGGGGGTTGTTGCGGGCAGCTTGGCGGCAGTCGTCTTCGCGGTGATACCTGGGATTAGTAGGCTTGCCTCGTCAAGCGATTATGCAGCGGCCGGTGATCCAGTCGTCACACACCTCGATGGTGCAACCGTTTTCGGGGTCACCGTCGTCCTCCTGGTCGGATGTTTCGGACTGCGCGTCGCCTTGTCTGGCGGCAGCGCCTTTGCGCCCTCTGTACCGAGGCGGATCACCGGCAAGCGCGCGCTCCACGGCGAAGCCAGCTGGATGAAGCTTGGCGAGGCCGGCAGGCTTTTCCCGGACAAGGGCGGCATTGTGGTGGGCGAGCGATACCGGGTTGATCTGGATGGAGCGAAGGACCGTCCATTCCGCGCCGACAAGAAGGAATCCTGGGGTGCGGGTGGCAAGGCCAAGCTACTTTGCTTCGATGGCTCCTTTGGCTCCTCTCACGGCATCGTCTTTGCAGGGTCGGGAGGATTCAAGACGACGTCCGTCACCATACCAACCGCCCTGAAATGGGGTGGAACGCTGATCCTCCTGGACCCCTCGAGGGAAGTCGCACCCATGGTGTCCTATCATCGAGAAGCTGCGGGCCGCAGGGTCCGCATCCTCGATCCGCGCCACCCGAGCTGCGGGTTCAACGCGCTCGACTGGGTTGGGAGGTTCGGCAGCTCAAAGGAAGAGGATATCGCAGCAGTCGCCTCCTGGATCATGAGCGAAAGTGGGCGCGCCAGCGGCGTCCGCGATGACTTCTTCCGCGCCTCCGCCCTGCAGCTGCTGACCGCCATAATTGCCGACGTCTGCCTTTCCGGTCACACGCCCCAGCACCATCAGACGCTGCGTCAGGTGCGCATCAATCTCTCCGAGCCGGAGCCGCAGCTTCGACAGCGCTTGCAGAAGATCTACGACGGTTCAGCGTCCGACTTCGTGAAGGAGAATGTGGCAGCCTTCGTCAACATGACGCCGGAGACGTTCTCGGGCGTCTATGCCAACGCAATCAAGGAAACCCATTGGCTGTCTTACCGTAACTACGCGGCACTAGTCTCCGGCTCGAGCTTTTCGACGGATGAGATTGCAACGGGAGGGACGGATGTGTTCATCAACATCGGGCTGAAGACGCTCGAAACCCACGGAGGTCTTGCCCGGATCATCATTGGCTCTTTCCTGAATGCGATCTACAACCGGGACGGGGGGATCGAGGGTCGCGCGCTCTTCCTGCTCGATGAAGCGGCGCGACTGGGCTATATGCGGATCCTGGAAACCGCCCGCGACGCGGGCCGCAAGTACGGCATCACGCTGACGATGATCTATCAGTCGATCGGCCAGCTGCGCGAGACCTATGGTGGGAGGGACGCCTCCAGCAAGTGGTTCGAAAGTGCCAGCTGGATCTCCTTTGCCGCCATCAATGATCCCGAGACGGCAGACTACATCTCGCAGAGATGCGGAATGACTACCGTTGAAATCGACCAGGTCAGCCGCAGTTTCCAATTCGGCAGATCTTCCCGGACACGCTCCAGGCAGCTGGCGGCCAGGCCGCTGATCCAGCCGCACGAAGTGTTGCGCATGCGGGCAGACGAGCAGATCATCTTCACCGCCGGAGGCCCTCCGCTGCGGTGTGGTCGTGCGCTCTGGTTCCGCCGCAACGACATGACGGGCTGTGTGCGCCAGAACCGCTTCGGCGACCAGCCTGAAAGTGGCAAGGCATTGCTCGGTCACGCCACGACGCGCTTCGTGGATCACCCATGAGATAGAAAGCGCTATGTCCGAAGGAGGCCGATCGGCGTCGCAGATACTCCCGCAACTGCGACACCGATCTGTGAGCTATAAGAGGCGAACCGACATGCTCCCATCCACAATCATGGGACTACCGGTCATGAACTGAGAGCGATCTGAGAGAAGAAAAAGCGCGGCTTGAGCAATCTCCATAGCCGAAGCCATCCTTTTGATCGGATGAAGGTCGGAGACGAACTTCAAAGCCTCTGGGTTACCTTCGCCACCCGCCGGAGTGACTGTCCCTCCGGGCAACAGCGCGTTGATCCGGATGCCCTCGCTGGCATGCTCAGCGGCAAGCGATTGGACAAGTCCGTTCAGCCCTGCCTTGGAGGCGGCATAGGCTGCCATACCAGGTAGGCCACCGTTGCTGAACCCGACGAACGAGGACGTGAAGACGATAGAGCCGCCCCCTTGCTCCTTCAAAACCGGAATCTGCGCCTTGGCTGCCCAGAAGGCGCTGGTTAGATTTGTCGAAATGACTCTGTTCCAGTTATCGATGGACATGTCAGGCACCGCCAACATGTCGCCAACCACGCCGGCGTTGTTGAACGCCCCATCTAGGCTGCCGAAACGCTCCAGGGCCAGATCGGTCAGAACGCCCGCATAGTCTTCATCCAACACATCACCCGCACGGTACACAACGCTGCCGCCGTCTCTGCTGATGTCGTCGGCAACCGATTGGAGTTCAGCACCTCGTCGGGCCGCCAAAACGAAGTTTGCACCCTCGGACGCAAACAATCTGGCGGCGGCTGCGCCGATACCGCTGCTGGCTCCGGTCACGATCAAAGTCTTGTTGGCCAGTTCCATTTCCATCTCCTGTTTGTGATGCAGAAGATGGCTATTGCGCTCCAAGGCCAGTCGCCACCCGTTTCCTGTCGCGGTTCAGAGGTCCGTTATGGGCCGGGTAACGACAAGATGTGCTCTTCTCGGCTGCCGGACGGAGACAAGCGGCGTGAGGAGTGGGACGTCGTCGCAGCATATGTCGGCGGAGCAGTAGGGCGAATTCTCCGCCGATCGGTAGGATCCTCAAGCTTGAAGGCAGCGCCTGTGCGACCGACTCCATGGGAAGAACTTGGGCGGCACAGACTTACAAGAAGGGCAACCCTCCGAGCCGTGCAGATACTGCTCGGTGGACTGGAAGCTTTTGCCGTGGATCGTGGTCTTCGTGGCTGCTATCGGCGTTGGCTGGCTCTGATTGGCTAAAGATAGTCTTGCCCAGGCCTCATAGCTGCAAACGACACCTCGTCATCTTGTTCGCCGTGGGTCGAGAGGCGTCTTCTTTTCGCCTCAACGGCTGTCATTGCGAAAGCACTATAAGGGGATCGGTGCCTAAGAACTTTCCAACCCCGGGACGCATAACTTGCTGCTTCAGCGACCGTCGCCATATCTGCCTAAGCAGGGGTTTAGCGAGATGACGTGCATCGCCAGCCTCGGCAACTCCGACTGACGATGGACACCGGTCTTCGAGAAGATGTTGCTCAGGTGGCTCTTCGCAGTATTGGCGGAGACGCCAAGCGACCGTGCCGCCTCCGCGAGAGGGCTCCCAGATAACAGGATGATCAAAAGCCGCTTCTCCGCTTCGGTAAGGCTAAACTCCGAAGAGACAGCATCCGCTGCGGCATGCCATTGCGGAGGCTTGCCCATGAACACGGCTGCGACCGCCCGGGAGATGCTTCCATTGCGGGGATCGCCCGGTTGCAACGGGAGTACGTGAGCCGAGACTGACGGCGCACCTTCTGCGCCCACTTTGACGGCGACGCCCAAATCGCGGAGGCTAGTCCGATCCTGCCCCGCGGCTTGTATTGCCTTACGAAGCTCTCGAGTCGCCGATGAACTGGTCGCCGCGAGGGTACCGCGGTCGTCTACAAGTGTAGCCCCCTCCTTCATCGCTTTCACCGCCATCCTGTTGGAGTGGATGATTGAGCCGTCTTCGGCAACCAGGATCACACTGACGTCAACCAGATCAAGCGTGTCCAGCAAGCGCGCTTGCTCGATCTCCTTTGCTTCAAGCAGACCACTGATAGTGATAGCCCTTCGCAGATGTGGCAATAATAGAGCGCTTAGCTTAATCTCATGTTCAGTGGCGATCCCGGAGCGCTGGTGATGCATGACAACAAGCTCCGACAGGCGTTCCGGCGTCCTCATGAGGAAGAGGTGCGTAACATCTGCAACCCCGAGTGGGCTTAGTACTTCCTGCACAGGGCGACCGCGCGATGTAATCTGGGGAGAGATGTCGCGACGCAACGAAGGGCTCATCAAGAGAGGGATCGGTGGAGAACCAGTCGGCCAAGCAAGCATTGACCTCAGGTAGATGCTGGTCGCGTCGTAGTCTCCATTCCGGCGTCCAGCCCATCGAATAATCGATCAGTGCTCGACCTTCTTTGAGATCACTAAGGGTGAGAATGAGGGCGTCGCTGTTATACGCGTGGCCGATGGCCTCCATCGCCTCGATCCACTTAGCTGGATCAAGCGCACAGTCGTAGATCAATCCGATGAGTTCCGATAGCTGACGATCAGACAAGATCTCACCCATGGATGTCTCCAGGACTTCGTCATCCTCTCGCAGACTAACAGAAATCACCGGAGGAGTAGCAAGCAAAAATTCAGACGCTCACCCGAACGGATGATGTCGCGGAAAACGCGATGTGGTCTGATCAGGAACTGCTGCGCGACGCGATGGAGAGGCCGCATGTTTCTCATTCACAGTTCCACACTCCAACTCATGCTGGCTTACTTTGCGGTCCTGATGGTTCCGGGTTCGATCTTGATCACCACTGCTAGTTTAGCCGCAGAGAATGGGGTCGGGAAGGCTGTTCCATTCGTGGTCGGAGCAAGCGCCGGAACGGGTGGAACCGTAGTGCTGATAGGGGCGGCGACGAGTAATCTCGCAATCCCCTGGGGCACACTGCAGCAGGTTGGATCCGTGGTCCTATTGATACTGGCCTTCGGGATTGTCAGGACACCAACAGCGGTAAGCGGATCGAAGGCAGGCAGGCTATCCGTGGCGGCTCTCTTGGCTGCGGGTCTGGCTGCAGCGATCTCTTCGCCGATGACCCCCATCTTCACGTTGAACTTTCTTGCGACAGAGGGGGCGGCAGCTCGGGGACCTGCCCTCGCTACTCTAGCGCTCACAATTATGGCGATGAACCTGCTCTGGTACTCTCTTGTTGCGACGGCACTAGCGATGCCCAAGCCCCGGGCAATCGCGGTACGTCATCTATCCTTTTCTCGATGGGCAGCCGCTGTTATTCTGTGTGCAGTAGCGTTCAACAATCTAATCTATTAGACTCATGAAGCTGCTTCAGTGGGCACTCTCCGTTGCGCCTTTCGCCAATAGCGGACGAAGCCGCAATTGACCTGGGGTCGTCTGCTGAGGTTGTCGCTTCATGAATACCCGGCAAGAGCATTTGCAATGTCCTGTCGCACAGGCTGAAAACTTCCTGCGAGCTCAATCAGCCGATTGCGTCCCCAGCGAGAGATCGAGGGCGAGACAGTCGCAAGACGAGTGAGCCTTTCCGTTCGTTCAAGAACCTTCTCAGCAGTTGCTCGCCTCACGATATCGTAGTCAACCAGTGGACTGTTGCTCCCGCTGGAAATGGCATCCGATAGAGCTTGAGAAAGCGCGACAGCGTCACGCAAACCGAGATTCATCCCCTGCCCGCCTGCAGGACTATGCACATGAGCGGCATCGCCCACCAGCAGCACTCCGTCCTTATGGAAACGATCCGCAAGCCTGTGATGAACCTTGAACCGGGAACCCCAAAGAACCTCGGTCACGGCAGCCCCCGACGAAGGGCCCCGTGCATCCAGTACGGCTTGAACGTCTGCCACGTCAGGAACCGGCGGAGCATCCGGGTCCTGAGCGACAACACGGTAGCGGTCCTGAGACATGGGGGCGACAACGAGCATTCCGCCCTGGGAGAAGAACAGCGCCACCTCGTCTCTTCTCAACGGCCAATCCATTCGGATGTCGGCGAGCAGGAAGGAGCCGTAGGTTTTGCCTGGAAAGGAAATCGCGGAGCAGTCGCGGACTGCGCTGCTCAACCCGTCGGCACCAACGACAAATTCGGCCTCAATGATCTCCTGGCCTCCTTCTCCATCAACAAAAGAATGGAGCCACTTGTCATGCCTTTCAAAGCCTCTGAACCGTCGCGGCCGAGCAACAGCATGTCCAAAAACGCGGAGCCGCTCCACTAGGATATGTTCCGTCTCGTCCTGCGGAATCATCAAGGCATATGGGTATGGGCTCTGCAGGACCCCGAAATCGACATGGAGGAGAACCTGATCTGTCTCCCTGATCCTGAAGTGTGGGACCTTGATCCCTTGCGCAATCATCGAGTCGGCCACGCAAAGCTGGTCCATACTCTGTAACGTGGCGGCGTGAACGACGGCCGCACGCGAAGTGTTTTGGGCTTCTGGCAGAGCGTCGATGATGATGAAGTCCACATTTTGCTGCGCGAGGCCAATGGCTGTTGCCAGTCCGGCTGGCCCGGCTCCAACAATCAAGACGCTGGTAGACAATCGGCGCATTGAGGTTTCCCTATGGTGGCTGTAAACATGCGTTTACTAAGCTAGCGCCTGACTTTTGTCAACGCTTGTTTACATAAGGAGCGGTTCATGACACGTGATGCTGAAGCAACAAAGGAGCGGCTAATTCTCGCGGCCCGCAGGATGTTTTCCGAACGTGGCTTCGACGGCACTACGGTCCGGGAAATCGCCGCTCATGCGGAGGTAAACCCCGCCCTGATCAATCGCTACTTTGGTGGAAAAGAACAGCTTTTTGCAGAAGCCGTTTCTATCGATCTTGCTCTTCCTGATCTTTCGCGAACGAAGCGCGAGGACATCGGCGCGACGCTTGCCATGCACTTCTTCAGGCGCTGGGAAGGAGACGAACACGATGATCTACTTCGGGTACTCATACGTACAGCAGCCACCAATCCCAACGCCGCCGCTCGCATACAGGAGGTGCTGGGCAAGCAGGTTACACCGATGATCGCGTCCCTCTCCAGCCATGCCACAGCGTCCCAACGTGCCTATCTAGTAGCCACGCAGATCTTGGGCCTTGCCTATACGCGCTACGTCATCGGCATGCCGACGGCGGAAATGGAGCATGAGAGAGTGGTGTCCGTCATCGGGGACACGCTGCAAAGGTACATTGTGGATCCCCTTCCGTAAAGAGCGGCCCGATCTGTGGTTGCGCCTAATCCTGCACTTCTGCAGTTGGCGTTGCGACGGGTTAGATCGACTTCCCTTCCGGATTGCGCCGACACCGGTCATTGCGTCAGCAGCTAAACTCTCTACTGTCTGATCACCACCGCTGACTGAGGAAACGTCCGGGATGCCGTCGCTTGACGTTTTGATCGCTTTCGCCGCCACCACGGCTGTATTCGCTTTTCTTCCGGGACCTGCGATGCTCTATGCCGCAGCCCGTACCATGGCGGGTGGTCGGCGCGCTGGATTGATGGCCGTGCTTGGCATTCACCTGGGCGCTTACGTCCACGTCATCGCTGCCGCCGCAGGGTTATCTATGCTTTTCCATGCCGTTCCTGCTGCCTACACAGGCGTAAAGCTGGCGGGCGCACTCTATCTGGTCTGGCTTGGTATCTCGATGTTTCGAGCACGGGCATCCTCAGGAAGCGTACCAGGCTTGCCATTGAAATCTGCAAGAAAAGCTTTCGCGGAAAGCATGGTCGTAGAGGTCCTGAATCCAAAGACCGCAATCTTCTTTATGGCATTCCTTCCTCAGTTCGTGGACGGTAATGGGAGTCTGCCACTTTGGGCGCAGCTCAGCGTACTTGGAGCCATTGTCAACGCGACCTTCACGTTCGCAGATGTCGTTTGCGTCCTCCTAGCCGCGTTTGTCATGACAAAGCTGAAGGGTTCCAGTAAGGTGCAGAAGCTGCTCCAACGCGCTGGTGGAACTATCCTGATAGGGCTTGGTCTGCAGGTCGCTATGCAGCGCAGCTGATCAGTCATGGAAGTCCGCTTCGGGCCCGCTCTGGACTAGAGTAGGTTAATTGGCGTTGGTCTCCCTGTCGCGATGGGGGATCGGGCAGCCCCCATTGTATGGTCGTGGGTGTCATCTTCCCTTCAACCGGAAGGCACCGACAACGTCTTGGTTGACTGCTGCCATGGCACAAACGCGCGCAACAGGAGACCTCTGCAGCATCGGTGAAGGAGCGACCTAAACCGCATTTGGCTTGTTCTGAACCGGCCTTAGCGACCGCATCTGCGTCGCCGAACGGCAGATGTGTTTCAGGGCTTGCTCTCACTTTGGAACTGTGGTTACTTTGTGCTGCAAAGTGGAGAGACGCATGCGCGATTATGATAAGGCCCTGGCCGACATTGAGGATATCCGCAACCGGATGGCAGCCAGCACCGTTTTCCGGGGACTGGGCCCGGTCGCTCTTGCGTCGACCGCCGTTCTCGCCCTTGCGACCGCGCTTGTACAGCACAGTCTTCTCGACACTCCGATTGAGCGGCCGGCTATCTTCTTTGTCAGTTGGATCGTTGTCGCGGTATTGAGCGTAGCGCTGATCGGTGCTGAGATGATTATCCGCTCCCGTCGCCACCATGCCGGCCTCGCCGACGCTATGATCTATCAAGCGGTCAACCAGTTTCTGCCGGCGGGTGCCGCAGGTGCGGCGGTCGCACTGATCATCGGCAAATTTGCGCCAAGCGAAGTTTGGTTGCTGCCGGGTCTTTGGCAGATTTTCGTGAGCCTCGGCCTGTTCGCGGCGGCTCCTTCCCTGCCTCGTGGTTCCTTGCTGGCTGCCGCCTGGTACTTCCTCGCCGGCTGCGTCGTCCTGATGATGGAGGGCTCGCAACCAACGCTATCGCCCTGGTCGATGGCCATTCCCTTCGCCGTAGGTCAGCTGCTTCTCGCAGGCGTGATCCAGCAGGCAACCGGAGATATCGATGCCGAGTAATCCCGTCGCGCCGTATTCCTACGAAGGCCTGGATCGCGTTATGCACGAGAAGGCGCGGCTGGGCATCATGACTTCGCTCGTTGGGCACCCCAAGGGGCTTCCTTTCGGCGATCTTAAAAGACTATGCGGCCTTACCGACGGCAACCTGTCGCGCCATCTTCAAGTCCTTGAAGATGCTGACCTCGTCCTCATCGAAAAGGGCTACGCGGGAAAGCGCCCGCTGACGACATGCCGCCTCACGTCGGAAGGACGGCAGCGGTTTCTTGATTATCTCGCTGTTCTTGAGCGAGTAGTCCGGGACGCGGCAAACGTGGCGAGGGAGAGTGCTACTGACGAACCGGCCTTGAACGCCCGAGGCGCCTGAACCCTATTTTTTTATGCGGGAGCTTTACAATGCAAAGTAATCTCATAGACAAACTTCATCTTGGCATCATCATGGATGGAAACGGCCGGTGGGCCACAAGTAGGGGTCTTAGCCGCGGGCGAGGGCATCAGGCTGGAGTCAAGGCGATCCGCCCGATCGTCGAAGCGGCTGCAGAGGCAGGCGTGGGAACGTTGACCCTCTACGCCTTCTCCAGTGACAATTGGCGGCGGCCGGCGCTGGAAGTTTCCGGACTGATGGGCCTCTTGCGACGTTACCTCGACAAAGAGGTAGCGGGCCTCAGCAAAGCCGGCATCCGCCTCGGCTTGATCGGACGGCGTGACCGCCTTCCGGCAGGTACAATAGATCGCATCGCTACAGCGGAGCGCGAGACGGCAAACGGAGACAGGCTGCATCTGCGCATTGCCTTCGATTATTCGGCGCGGGACATGATCCTTGCCGCCGCTGCAAAGACAGATCCTTCCACATCTCGTGAAGCCTTCGCCTCGTTGGTTGCGGGAGATGGCGCACCCGATGTCGATCTCCTGATCCGCACGGGAGGCGAGCAGCGCCTCAGCGACTTCCTGCTGTGGGAAAGCGCCTATGCGGAACTACTCTTCGTCGACAAAATGTGGCCGGAGTTCAGACCCGAGGATCTTGCAGCTGCCCTCGCCTGGTTTCGGAGCCGGCAGCGACGGTTCGGTGGCGTATCCCAGCCCGCAAACGCCGCCTGATCCCGTCACCAATCTTTGCTCCTTCTGCAGAGGCGCCCATGCGCATTCTCCTGGTCAACGTGCCACATCCATCCATCGGAAGCCGTATTCCCGACGATCACCTGCCGCCGCTGGGACTGCTGTCCATCGGTGGCCCACTGCTAGACGACGGACACGACGTGCGCCTCCTCGACGCTGAATTCGGCCCGATGCCCATTGGCGCAATCGTGGCGGAGATCGCTGAGTGGCGCCCGGATGCAATCCTGTTCGGCCATTCCGGGTCGACATCCGGACATCCCGTCATCACGCAGATCGCCGAGCTTGTGGCACGGGGAATGCCGTCGGTTCGTATTGTATATGGCGGCGTCTTTCCAACCTACCACTGGCGAGAAATTCTTGCGGATGAGCCTTGGGTGACAGCAATCGTGCGCGGTGAGGGCGAAGAAACAACGCGCCACCTGATGAGGGCCGTTGCAAACGGCCAAGCACTAGCGGACATACCAGGCATCGCCTACCGCGATGCGACCGGCGTGAAGGCGACGAGGCCGGCCGCGGTCATCCGCAACCTCGACGCCTACCGGGTAGGCTGGGAATTGATCGACCATGCCCGCTATAGCTACTGGGGAGGCTTGCGAGCCGTCGTCATCCAGTTTTCCCGAGGCTGCCCACATCTCTGCAACTACTGCGGCCAGCGGGGCTTCTGGTCGGGGTGGCGCCACCGCGATCCTGTGGCCTTTGCTCATGAGATCGCCCGCCTGCATCGCGATCATGGGGTGAAGGTCTTCAATTTCGCGGACGAGAACCCCACCGTCTCGAAGAAGGTATGGAAGCTCTTCCTGGAGACACTGATCGCTGAGGAGGTCGATGTCATCCTCGTGGGCTCGACCCGAGCGGATGACATCGTCCGCGACGCCGACATCCTCCATCTCTACAAGAAGGCGGGTTGGCAGCGCTTCCTGCTTGGGCTGGAGACCACGGATGAAGCAACCATTGAATTGATCCGCAAGGGCGGCGCTACTTCAGTCGATCGCGAGGCCATTCGCCTCATGCGCAAACACGGCATTCTCTCCATGGCCACCTGGGTCGTGGGTTTCGAGGAGGAAAGGGACCGAGATCTGTGGCGAGGGCTGAAGCAGCTTCTCTCTTACGACCCGGATCAGATCCAACTGCTCTATGTCACACCCCATCGCTGGACGCCGTTCTTCCGGATTGCAGCTGAGCGGACGGTGATCCAGCCTGATCGGCGACGTTGGGACTACAAGCATCAGGTGCTCGCGACGCGTCACATGCCGCCTTGGCGCACCCTTCTGTGGGTTAAGCTCACGGAAGCCGTGCTGCAGGGACGGCCGAAAGCTCTGTGGCGAACGTATCTGCATCCAGACCCTGGTTTGCGACATGCCATGCGCTGGTATGCGCAGATGGGCAGGAGGGTCTGGCCCTACGAAATCCTGACCTTCTTCCTGCGGCGGCGAGCGACGAAAGGCCCGAGCGTCGCTAGCTTCTGGGGAGCCCCGCAAGACGACGAAGAGAATTCGATGGTTCGGAGTCGCCAGCGGTAGCCTTCACGTTGTGACGCAGAAGCACCAACCCCGCTCATTGAATGGAGCGCAAAAATCTCGCGAGGTGGCAGTGGAACTGCTTGCTCAATGCGGCTGTTCTAGAAGTGCGATTATGCGCAAACTCGGCCTTTCTTTCGTTGTTCTGGCGGCTGCCATTCCCTTGCCACCAGTCCACTCACGAACCAGACTTGCGTATGAGAAAGCTCCTTATAACGACACCCTAATTCACTGCGGCGCACTCTTCGGGTTACTTGCAAGCGCGTACGAAGAAGCGGGGGACACGAGCAAGTCCGAGACTTACAGAGAGAAGTTCGGGAAGCAGTTGCGAACGTCTGAGAATGAGTTTCTTAGGGTGGGTCGGCCGAAGCAAGAAGCGCAAGAGCTCTATGAAGAACGCCGTGGCACGATGGCTGCCGTCTTTGAAAGGAACACCGAGAACTTGGTAAGCCTCGTCCGTTTCTGCGATGAAAAGTATCCACTCTAAGTTCCGCGTTCATCCTGCGGAAGGTAGCGGGCGAAGATCGAACAACTTCGTTCGCTGCCATATTAGCCTGTAGAAGACCGGTTCAGACCCGCTTTCACCATGGCTCTGATGCGCCAACACCGGACACTGCGGCTGCCGCAAAACTCCCTATTCTGCGACGTTGCAAAAGTCAGGAAAACAAGTGCCGCTTTGATTGGGAGATTTGCGATAAACGCGATCGCCCAAGTACCATGTACTTCCTGCAAAGGCGTCGTAGGTCTCCCAGGCTCTACGTCACATATGAAAGGAGAGCCAAATCAAAACCGATTGGAGTCTGATCGGGGAAATGATCGGCGCGGCGTTTGATGCTTATGAACGGATGGAGGTGGCCCGCTAGGCGTGTCGTCTGGAGAGGGGAATGCGTAGCGAAAGGCGATGCAGAACCTGCGGCCAAGATGCGGTAAGGCCCGCATCGCCAGGCTATCGACTTGGCGTCATCGACCACGGCTTATATTCCCGTCCTTAGCGGGTCCGGGAACATTATCGTGTGGGGTTATGTGCTATGGCGGATCGGAGAACTCGGCTATGAACGCTGGGTTGGGCGTGAATAACCTCCGCTAGCGAAACAATCGAAGGGTTGGTCTGGCGAAGCGCCGGCGACCTTTAATGCGGCCGGAGTCGCAAATATTATCTGGACGTTCGTTGTCTTCGGCCCAAGTTTTTTAAAATTTCAAGATGGAACCGGGCCTGTCCGGATCGCTTGCACAAGGTGTTTGAAAATGCGTTTCATAATTCATGGTGTGGGTGCCATTGGCGGCACGATTGCGGTCTCGCTTGCTTCGGCCAGTCAGAAGGTCATCGGGATCGCGCGCGGCGAGCAGCTAAAGGCGATCAAAGCGAAGGGGCTGACATTGCGGACTCCCAGGGGAACCGAGACCTGTCACTTCGAATGCGTGGAATCGCCGAGCGCGATCGCGCTTCGTCCTGACGATGTGGTCCTGGTCTGTACGAAGACCCAACACATGGGTGCAGTGATCGAGCAACTCGCGGCAGCTGGCCTTCAGGACCAGTCGATCTTCTGCTTCCAGAACGGTGTCGAGAACGAACGCACCGCTTTGCGGCGTTTTGCCAATGTACATGGCGCGAGCGTCATACTGCCGGCGGACTATGTCACGCCCGGCGAGATCCTCGCCTTCGGATCACCTCACTCCGGCTATTTCTATCTTGGCCGGTATCCGCAAGGTTTCGACAGTGTCGATGAAGCCGTCGCGCAGGCGCTCACGGCGTCAGGCCTGCCAGCCTTTGTGGTTCCGGACGTGATGAAGAACAAATATGGAAAGCTGCTCTTAAACCTTCACAACATCGTCGAGGCCGCATGCGCCGACCAGGGAGATATCGCGCCAATCGTCGACCTTCTCCGCAAAGAGGCAGAGGTGGTTTTCGCCGCTTCGGGCGTGCAATGGCAGAGCGTCGGTGAAACCGATCCCAACCGTGGAAGGCTGATGAAGATGACATCGATCGCAGGTTTCAGCCGTGCGGGGAGCTCCTCCATGCAAAGCCTTGCCCGCTCCACGGGATCTATCGAAACCAATTATCTCAACGGTGAAGTCGTTCTACTGGGGCGGCTGCATGGTGTTCCCACACCTGCCAATACCTGGTTCTGCGAACTCGCTGCCCGCATGGTACGAGAAAAACTGCGGCCCGGAACGATTCCGCTGGACGAGGTCAAGCGGGCGCTGTCTCTCGCTTAGAGTATCGGGTTTGATCAACATCTGTGTGCAGCCGGTGGTCTAAGTCACCCAATGACAGAAGGTGCAAGAGCGGCTTCATTATGTGATCGAACGGACCCGTTCCGCCGGCTGCTCCTAACGCAAGATGCGTCGCAAATATCCTAACATATCAAACAAATCCTCCAGTCCTGAAAAGTAAAGGGAATTTTCGTCGGGCCTTACGCTCCACGAGCGCCCAAATGTGGCCGAACGGATCGAAGATCGAGGCTACGCGGCGGCCGATCACGACAGTCTGGATTTCGTCTCGGATCAAAGCTCCGGCTGAAAGGGCGCGCTGCATTACACCTTCAATGTTGCCAACTTTGAGCTGCAAAATCGTGCTGACCGCCCCTGGTTCTTTCGGAAAAAAAGGGCCACCGTAGGATGGAGACTTTTCACGATTGGGATTAGAGCCGGCGACCCACACAGGCAGGTTCCCGAACCGCATTTCGACAGCCGCCAGAGCGCCATCGATGTCATTAGTGTTCTCTTCCTGCGCACCAAAGGCGGCGGCATAGAAATTAGCAGCCTCTCTCTCCCGCCCATGTTCAACAAACAAAGAAAGTTCGACGATGATATCTGCGGACATCTTGGCTCCTCGCTCTATCTGAATCACCTCTCCACCATACCGCAAACTTTGCCGAACCACTGGCATCGGACGAGAGGCCGCCAAATTCAGGATTCACAACCATTTCGCCGAGGGCAGATGACCGCTTTGGGCCGATAGGCAACTTCCGCTTCGCGCCAACACCGGTCATGTGAGACTGCAACGGTCCGGGTCCGCTTCGGGGAGCGTCATCCCATCACTGCTATGATGGGGCTGGCACCGACGTCATGCTTCTTGCAAACCTGCCCGGGGAGCAACCGAGCCTTTTGCTGAACGCTGAGCTGAAGGCGCTAGCGGATTCGTAGCCTATCTCATCCGCGATCCGTTCGAGCGACTCTGCGCCGGTCAGCAAGGCCCGTTTGGCGATCGCCATGCGCCAGCGTGCCAGATACTCAATAGGCGCACATCCGAGAGTTTCGGTGAACCGTGCAGCGAAGCCCGATCTGGACATTCCAGCTATTCCCGCAAGATCGGCTACCGTCCACCTCCGGCGAAC
>DASYHX010000101.1:0-7659 GCA_035998065.1 Pseudorhizobium sp. | reverse complement strand
CAGGTGGCGCATGTGCTGGAGCGCAACGCAGGACGCTTCGGCCCGCAGCGGTGGTGGTGATGCGGATCATTCCGTCCCTGCTGCGCTTGACGGAGGATTGGCCTGCCTGGGGCACGAAATCCGCTTCTTCTCCTCGTAGGTGATCATACGCCCGGACAGCAGCCCGACATTGACACGAAAGAACCGCCCGATCCGTTCCCGGTAGTCCATCAGGTCAATGCAGGAGATGCGGTCGATGTCGTGCCATTCGCAGCCTTCGGTGCGGGTCGCCCCGCTCTGCTGGTAGCCCGAGATGGTCTCGAAGTAGAGCGCACTATCGATCCCCGCCACCCTGGCCCGCTCCAGCAGACAATCCTTGAAGAGCCTTTTCCTCCGAAACAGCGGCCCGCCGTCATTGATCAGAAACTCATTGCGGTCAAAGAAGACCCGCATCACGCCGATCGTCTTGCAGGCGAGCGCGTTCTGGAAAGACAGGTCATCGGTCACCGAGTCCATCGCGTCGATCATCAGATCCTCCGGCAGCAATCTATGGCTGGGCACCCGCCTCGTCCGCCTGATGGTGAAGCGGGGTGTGGCCAGCGCGTGGGTGGATGAAGTCCATGTCCATCTGTTGGGAACACTGAGACAGGAGGCCGGCACAGCCAGGGCAGATTTGGCCAGCCTCCCGGCATCCATGCAGGTTCTTCTGCAGTTGTGTGCTGGTGAAGCACTGCAGCATCGACTTGTAGGTCAGCCCGAAGGTGAAAGAATCGCCCACCGCAAAGGCGCCTTCGCAATCCGTGATGTCGACGACCGTATAGTCGGAGTTGCTCGTGATGATGGAGAGACGCGGTGTTCTGGTGATCAGCGACCTTGGATCCGTATCCACCACGCCGAAGTCCAGAATAGCCCGCCTTCGGGTCCCTCTGTCCTCGATTTCGTGACGCACACCAAACGCGTCTCCGGACTTCTGCCCAGCGGGATAAGACGGTTTGCTCTTTACCTCCACCATGATGGCCTCGAACTCCAAAGCATCCGTGTGGAGGCCGCGGTACGCACCATGTCCTCCGGAAAGGGTCCCGAGCAGCAGGGGTTCGCCGACGCGGATCTGGTTCACACAAGACGGGAGGCCATGCGTGTCCAGCCAGTCGAGAACGACGGATCCACCGAGTGAGACGACCTCCGGCGCAGCCCCGAACGTGCGCTTCACCTGCTCCGCAAGCTCCTCCAGGAGGCCGACGTTCTGCGCATTCGGCAGAACCCCGTTGACGCATCCATAGTTCGCTCCGATCCCGGCAAAATGAATCCCGCTGGTTTCCAGCGCCAGGATCTCTGCGACCGCAGGCAAGACGTCATGCGGCAGCATGCCTTCCCGGAGGTCTCCAACCTCCACCATGAGGATGACGCTATGGCGTCGTCCGCTATGCCTTGCCGCTTCCGCCAGGTGGGCAATGGTGCCGAGCTCCGAGTTCAGGCTGAGGTCGCAGTACCTGACGACGTCATCGGCAAGATCGGGGCGTGGCACGCAGGTCAGCATGATCGGCTTTGCAGTCCTGCCGGCCCACCGTTTTGCGGCACTCGCCTTCGAAACTCCGAGTCCGGACAGGGAGGTTGTTGCGTAGAGCTGGACGATGGGATCAAAGTTCTGACACGGTTTGACGATTCCAATGACGTCGATGCCCCGCGGGGTGCAGGCCGAGACGATCGAGTGGATGTTCGCTCGGATCTGAGGAAGATTGATGTTGAGGTGAGCCATCTCTTGCTCCTGAGAATGGAGGCTCGGGGTTTTTGCGCCGGCGTTCGGGCGGCCGGCGCAACTGCGGTAACGGGACGTTTATGCGCACCCAAGGCTGCCGTTACGCCGATTGACCGGCAAGCACAGTCTTAGGAGGCCGCTTGCGCACCATCCGCTCCCGAAGTTCAGAGATGGCGGACGGGCGACCTTTCCTGCTGAAGACAAGCCCGCTGCTCGCGTGTTGCTCGTATTCCGGTGAGGCCTGCCGCATCAGGCGGTCCACTCCGGAGAGGTAGTTCCACCTTACAGCCGGAAAGAGCGAGTGGGCGAGGTGGTAGGAATCCCCGAAGGGAAAGAGATTGTTCCGGATGATTGCGCCGCTGATGCCAGGAAAATCGGTCGGACGCCCCAGCTCGATCTCCCTCTGGTGATAAGGGATATCGTCGGCACATTCGGCAAACCAGCGGTGCAGAGAGACATGCGCGATCCAGTAGAACAAGGGGTAGAAGATCAGGATCTGTGCGAGATACAGCCAGAACAACTCGGCGTACCCTCCCACGCTGACATAGGCGGAAATGACTGCGACGACGGACAAGATACGCAGGTAGAAGGCGGGCGTGCCGAAGTCATCGGCCAGGTATCTGTAGCATTCCTTAAGTCTCGCAAAGAGACCCGCTGGGGTGAGGGGATGGAGAAAACCGAGCCAGAAAGCAGCCTCGGTGATGCCTGGCGTGAAGCCCTTATCGGCCAGTTCCTTGAGATCCGAATCATGGGGCATATTGACCGAGTGATGATGCGTCACGACGTGGATCTGATGACGAGCGCGGATCTCCGGCATAAAGGCGGGAAACTGGTAGAGGAGGTTTGTCATGATCTCTCCGAACCGGCGATTTGGGCAAAGAGAGCCATGCGCTGCGTGATGGCCGACCTCCTGCAGCGACCGGAACCGGCCGGCCACAAAGAGGACAGCGAGCGCATCGATCAGGATGTTGTCAGCTTCATGAAAAACCACATTGGCTGCGAAGATCCAAAGAAGGATGCGAAGGTATGTCAACGGCGCCAGGAGGTTGTCGTACGGCTTGCTGGCCAGGGACCGGAAATGTCGCCTGTAGTGTCGAACCGCTACGCCCGAGCTCGCCGGCACGGGAACTTTTCCAAAATCGAACCGGTGATACCACAGGTCCGCCGCCTGAATGCACAATGCTGCAAGAGCTGCCATGACTGCATATTCCATCGTCGTTCTCCATCAAACTGAAGACAGCCGTTCTGCGCCGAAAGGCGCATCCCGCACATCGTGACGGGTTTTGACGAACGGCAGATCGCGAGAAATATCCGCAACGCCGTTTTCAACGGTGAGTTCTTCGAGCCGGTCGACATCTCTGACATGCTCACGATGGCTGGCGTCTACGCCGCCATTCGAGCGAATGGGTTTAAGATTGCCCTTTCGGGCGACGGAAGCGACGAGATCTTTGCCGGCTACGATCTTTTCAAGACCGCAAGCGATCCTTACGCCCTTTCCACATATCGGTTGAACAACCTGTACCGTACGGATCTTCAGCGTACGGATCGCAGCAGCATGTCCAACTCCGTGGAGTGCCGAGTACCCTTTCTCGATCGCGCGGTCATAGAGCATGCGATGTCGTTGCCGTTCGACATGAAGGTGCGAGGCGGTGTGGAAAAATACGTTCTCAGGGAGGCCTTCAGGTCCCATCTTCCCGACTACATGATCGACCGGCCAAAGATCCGGATGCCGGAAGGCATCGGCATCCACGATCGCATCTTCAACGCCCTCGCGACCGTGCAAACGCAGAAGCTCCCGCTGCCGGACGTCATCATCGACGGACCGCAGATAAGAAAGGCGTTACTGCTTTTTCTGGAATTGGGCTACGATGCGCCCAAAGAACGGTACAAGATGTTGGGGACGGACTACTTCCAAGGCGGGTATTTCAACTTTGATGAATTGACCGTGCAAAGGAGCGGCTGATGGATATCAACACTGCCTTGACGTTTTTTCTGACGTTCTTCGTGTTTGCCGCGAGCCCGGGTCCCGATAATCTTACCATCCTGTCCAAAACGGTCGCGAATGGTCCTGCGCACGGAATCGCTTACGGTGTGGGCGTCGTCTGCAGCATTTTCCTGTTTGTCATCCTGGCTGTGGTAGGGTTCAATGCCGTGGCGCAATACATGAACGAGAACCTGCGCTTCATCCAGTACGTAGGGGCGATCTACCTCATCTACATGGGTTTGATGATGTGGCGGTCGAAGCCGCACATCGAGCCTCGGGTGATGCGGGGCGGCCTGATCCGTCTCTTTTTCACCGGCTTCTTCCTCAACATCAGCAATCCCAAGATGCCGATCTTCTATCTGGCGCTCCTTCCGGGCGTTTTGGGGATTCGCCCATTCACCATTGCGGATACGCTTGAATTGCTGCTGATTATCACGTTGGTCGAGGTGATCGTCGTTGGCGGCCACGTCTTCCTTGGTCACAAGGCGAAGAACACATTTGCCGATCCGAAGAAGATCAGCGCCATGAACCGCGGCGCGGGCGCCCTCATGGTTGGTGCGGGTGTTCTGGTCGCAAGTCGTTAGGGAACGGCTTCGTCCTGCAGGCATCGCTCTGATGCAGAGAAACTCTCCTGCGACGGAAGCAGGGTAGCTTCGCCCGAAACGCGTTTGAAAGCGGATCCCCAATTTGACCAAGGGAGGCTGCAGCCTTGTCGTCAGCGCCCGATCCATGCCGCGGCGAGTGGTACGACCGCGGAAGTGGCCACGGCGTTTAGTGCCATCGCGATGGCGGCAAAGAGACCTGCCGTTTCGTCCACCTCATAGGCGCGGGCTGTGCCGATTCCATGTGACGTGAGCCCGGCGGCAAAACCCCGGGCAGCGTAGTCGCGCACGCGCATCAGGTTCATGAAAGGCGTGACGATAAGGGCGCCGACGATGCCGGTCAGGATGACGAGAACGGCGGTGAGGGATGGATTGCCGCCGAGCGAGGCAGAGATTGCCATGGCAACCCCCGCCGTCGCAGATTTTGGCAGGAAGGAGACCACAACATCTTCGGACAGTCCAAGCAGCGTTCCCAGCACGACCACCGAAGAAACGGCCGCGAACGAGCCGACAAAAAGAGCAGCCGCAATTGGCAGAAACAGGCGCCTGACGCGGTCCCATTGTCGGTAGAGCGGAACGGCGATTGCCACCGTCGCCGGACCGAGCAGGAAGTGCACGAACTGGGCCCCTTCGAAGAACTGCTGATAGGGGATTTCGAAGACGGTCATTACAAGCGACAGCAGCAGGATCGACGTCAGCACAGGGTTGACGAGCGGGTTTCGATCGAGACGGCGGGAAACCTCCGAGGCGGCGATCCAGGTGCAGACGGTCAGCGTCAGCCAGATCAGCGGCGAGGTGGAGAGATAGATCCAGAGTTCGACAGGGCTCCTCATGCTGCGCCGTCCCGCTCGCCAAGGAGCCGCCGCACTGCGATAAAAGTCCATACAGTCACGGCGAGAGTGAAGACGGCCGAAACAATAAGAACGGCTGCGATCGCGCCCCCTTCATCCTGCACCACGCCCCAGAGCGCCACCACACCAACGCCGGCAGGCACGAAGAACAGGCCGAGATTACCAAGGAGTGCACCCGCCGCAGCTTCCACGGCCGGGATCGTTTCGCGCAAGCGGCCCTGAAGTGCCAGCAAGGAGAGAAAGAGAAGCACCAGTCCTATCACCGGGCCTGGCACCGGAAAGCCGGTGACGAAGACGAGGCTCTCGCCGAGGAGTTGAAAGAACAGAAGAGCCGCAAGGCCGCGTAACATGACCACCTCCAGGGTAAGGGAGGCGGAGACTAGCGGATTGCGGGAGCCGGGTCATCTCGGGCTGAACATGCTGGCAGAGGACGGATCCCGCCGGGGTGGAGGGATCCGTCCTCTGGCTAAGCAGGAATGCGCCGATCGTATTCGTCGCGCAGCCGCGTCCAGCCGTCCCAGAACGTGTCCGGCTTCCGCCCGGAAAGGCGACTTGCGAGAATGTTGAGGTGCATGTGCCAGCCGGCGCCGATCATCACCGTGTTGGCACGATCGGAAATGCGTCGGTGGATGATGGTGAGGAGCACCTGGTTGCCGGATGGCATCAGGCGGAACTCCACCTCTCCCTGGCGCCAGGCGAAGGTGAGGCTGCGCGGAGGATCGACCGCGATGATGTGACTCTCCATCCGCTGTTCTTCCGGAAAACCATCCGGACGTTGGCCGGGCGGATCGGAAAGCTCTTCGTTGCGCCAGACCAATTCGAAGGGAGATTGGGGCTTCAACTCCATCTCGCCGGATGCGAGCCAAAGGCGGCGCAACTCGCTTTGCGTCAGATAGGCCCAGACGCGATCGACGGTGCCGGGCAACAACCTTTCGATCTTCAGGGTAGCGGGCTCGGTGAGGACACCATAGGCCTCGAGGGTAGCAGTATCATTCATGCTCATTCTCCTGTTTTGCCGTTGGCGGGATTGTCTTCCTCCTCCCGGAGGACGCGTTCGAGCGCATCGAGGCGGCTTTCCCAGAACCGCTCGTAGAAGTTCAGCCACTCATGGGCCCTTGCCAGCGGGCCAGGTTCAAGGCGGCAGACATGTGTGCGCCCGCGCACCTCCCGCCGGATGAGGCCCGCCTGTTCAAGCGCCTTGATGTGCTTGGACGCCGCGGCAAGAGAAATGGCATAAGGCGCCGCCAACTCGCCGACAGTGCGGTCGCCCGACGAGAGCTGCCGCAGCATGCTGCGTCGTGTGGCATCTCCAAGCGCGTGGAACACCGTATCGAGCTGTGGGATACTTAATTCAACCATGCGGTTGAATATCTGCTAGATCGAGTCGATTGTCAACCGTTCGGTTGAATAATGTCTTTCTAGATCCTGATTGGGTCGGTTGAACTGGCGCGCCTGAACCTGGCCTTGACACCTTTGGGGGGCGTCATAAAGGGCGAAGCAGAACAAGCTAAACGAGGTCTATCGTGAAATTTCTTGCATCCTTCTCCGCCTTCGTTGGCAGGAGCTTTGCCCTTTGGGTCATCCTTTTCGCTGTGGGCGGCTTCTTCTTCCCCGAAACCTTCAAGCAGCTGGCGCCGTGGATCGTCACCCTGCTCGCCACCATCATGTTCGGCATGGGCCTGACCATCTCGGTCGACGACTTCAAAGAAGTGGTGAAGCGCCCGGTCGAAGTCGGCATCGGCGTCGTCTCGCAGTTCCTCATCATGCCGCTGCTGGCGGTGCTCCTGACGCGGATCATCCCGATGTCGCCGGAAGTTGCGGCGGGCGTCATCCTGGTCGGATGCTGCCCGGGCGGCACGTCCTCCAACGTCATGACTTATCTCAGCAAAGGAGACGTGGCGCTGTCCGTCGCCTGCACGTCGGTGACGACGTTGGCTGCTCCAATCATCACTCCGTTCCTGGTCTGGATGTTTGCCAGCCAATACCTGCCGGTCGACGCAATGGCCATGTTCATCAGCATCGTAAAGGTCGTGCTTGTGCCGCTTGCTCTGGGCTTTGCGCTGCAGAAGCTGGCGCCGAACCTCGTGCGCGGCGCTCTTCCCGTCCTGCCGCTGGTGAGCGTGGTCGGCATCGTGCTGATTGTTGCCGCCGTTGTCGGCGCCAGCAAGGGGGCAATCGCGCAGTCCGGCCTGATGATCTTCGCGGTCGTCGTGCTGCACAATGGGCTTGGCTACCTGCTGGGCTTCTTTGCCGCCAGGGCGTTCGGCTTGTCGCTTGCCAAGCGAAAGGCCATCGCTATCGAGGTTGGCATGCAGAACAGCGGCCTCGGCGCAGCACTGGCCAACACCTATTTCTCGCCGGTCGCCGCAGTTCCGAGTGCCATCTTCAGCGTCTGGCACAACATCTCCGGCGCACTTCTCGCGAACTGGTTCTCCGGACGCGGCGATGAGGCCACAGTCGCTGCGAAGCCAGTGTCGCCAAGCGTCT
>DASYHX010000076.1:0-5177 GCA_035998065.1 Pseudorhizobium sp. | reverse complement strand
GCCGGAAGCCTTTCTAGGTGGGACAATGACCATCCTGCCGGAGAAGTCGGAGGAAGTCTTTGAGCCTTTGGCAAGGCAACTCGGCATGACGGTTCCGCAGATCGCCAATGCTGCTCTTCGACTGGCCGCCGCCAACATCGTGCGAGCAATCCAACTCGTCTCGACAGAAAAGGGGCATGATCCGCGGGATTACACTTTGGTGCCTTTTGGCGGTGCCGGTCCACTGATGGCCGTGGAAATCGCTGCTGATCTTGGATTGGCTCAGGTGCTTGTTCCACCAAATGCAGGCGTGCTTTCCGCCTATGGTTTGATCGCATCGGACTTCGCGAAGATCTACACCATGACACGACGCACCCCAATCAATGAGGCTGCACCGGACGTCGTCCGTGAGATTTTTGCCGCTATGGTCGCTGAAGCGAAAAAGGACTTTGACTCCTACGAATTGAATGGCGACCTGACTTTTACCTTTGGCGCCGACATGCGCTTTGTCGGCCAAGCATTCGAGATCAATGTCGACCTGCAGCGCGATGCGCTTCAGGTACTCTCGGAGAAGGATCTGGTTGATGGCTTTATCGCCGCTCACCACCGGGTCTATATGCATGGTGCTTCTGCGACACAGGCAATCGAGATCGTCGGCTTCCGATTGGAGGCAACGCGTCCGATCGATAGTCTTCCGATTTTAAAGGAACGCGAGCTGACTGACCGGCCCGCGCGCCAAAGATCCATAATGCAAAGCAGCGATGGCCCTTATGACGTAGATGTCCTCACCGCATCCTCACTTGAGGTCGGCGGCGAGATCACGGGTCCTGCCCTGATAGAGGGCTACTCCACATCGACGTTCGTGCCTGCCGGATGGTTTGCGGCTCGGCAGTCAAATGACAATCTCATTGTGCGGAAGAAGGCTTAAGTCATGGCTCTTGATCCTACAGACTACGCAGTGATCAGCCAGGCTTTGGTTGCTGCAGCTCGAGAAATGGGTGAGAAGCTGATCCGATCAGCCTTTTCGACGATCCTCCGGGAGGCGCGCGACGGCTCTGCCGCACTTCTCGACCGGGATGGAAATACAATTGCGCAAGCTGAACTTATCCCCATGCAGCTTGGCACCATCGGCTCGGTCTTCCAGGCCTGCGCAGCCACTTATGATCTCGAAGAGCTGACGGAAGACGACTTCTTCATCATCAACGACCCCTACTCCGGTGGGCAGCACCTTCAGGACATCTTCTTTTTCAATCCGATCTTCCATCGCGGCGTACGGGTTGGCTTCGCAGCCTCGGTTGCACATCACCTTGATATCGGCGGAGGTAATCCCGGCCTAAGCCCTAATGCCCGCGATGTTCACTCTGAAGGCATCATCCTTCCACCGATGAAGTTCTCATACAGCCGAGACTGGAATGGGGGCATACTCGAGAAGTTTCTTCGCGCCAATGTGCGAGCGCCACTTCAAACCATGGGGGACTGCGATGCGCAGATCGCCGCGAACCGTGTGGGTGCGCGAAGAGTGGGAGAGCTCTGCGACAAGTATGGCTCGGCTTTGATTATGGAAGTGATGAAGGAGTTCCAGAACTACGCTGAGCGCCGGTTCCGTGCGGGCATCGCTGCGGCCCCTGATGGAGTCTACCGCGGGGAAGACTTCATCGACGATGATGGCATCGGCACTGAACCTGTGCGGGTCCGTTCAACCGTCACGATCAAGGGCGATCGGATCGAGGTTGATTATGAAGGGACCGATCCTCAGGTTCGCACGCTTCTCAATGCTCCGCTTGCCGCTACCATGTCTGCGACCTTGTCATGCGTGAAAAGCGTGCTGACCTCGCCGGATATTCCGTTCAACGCGGGTGTAAGCCGCTCCGTAGAGGTGAAAGTCCCGAAGGGGTCGATCCTCAACCCAAACTACCCTGCGCCGGTGCGCGCCCGGATGAACATCTGCTACCGTGCCTTCAACGCGACTATGAAGGCACTGTCTCAGGCCGTGCCTGACAAAGTCATCGCCTGCGGTTTCGACACCACCACCTCCGGCTGCCTTTCTTGGCTCGGAGAGACTGGCTACTCGGTTTATCTGGAAATTTATGGTGGCGGCTATGGTGCATCAGTGAGCGGCAATGGCTGTGATGCCATCGACATGCCGATGGCGAACTGTGCCAATACACCCGTCGAGGCCATTGACCAGGATTACAGCTTCTTCCGCGTGGAGGAATATGCGCTTGTTCCCGAAGCTTATGGCCACGGGGCTCATCGTGGTGGCGCTGGATTTGTCAAAGCCTTCCGTATCCTGAAAGACAATGCGCAGGTCGCGCTCTATTCAGACCATTTCCGTTTTCCGCCGCAGCCTCTGTTTGGTGGAACCCCGGGCACAACAGGTGCCTGCGAGATCCATCGGGATGGCGAGGTAATCTCACTGGGCTCAAAGGACCTAAGGGATCTCAAGAAGGGTGATCTTGTGGTCTTCCGTTTGGGCGGCGGAGCGGGATATGGCGCGCCAGAGAAGCGAAACGTGGAGCATATCCGGCAGGATATCGCTAACGGCATGCTCACCGAAGCCACCGCCCGTTCGATCTACCCGCAGTACTCGGCTGCCGGTGCAAACTGATGGCCTCAAGCGCTGACAGCTTCGATCGAGCGCTCTGGTGGAAATCAAGCCAGGAACCGCCGCTTAATGCGCCTGTCTTTTCAGGGACAGGTGAAGCTGACATCGCCATCATCGGAGGGGGCTATACGGGTCTCTCGGCTGCTCTGCATCTGGCTGAGGCCGGACATCGCCCAGTTGTTCTGGAAGCACGTCACGTCGGATTTGGCGCAACCGGGCGAAATGGTGGCCAAGTTATACCTGGCCTCAAGCACGATCCGGACGAACTTCTTGCCGAGTTCGGTCCTAATCAAGGACAGGCTCTCATTGATCTAGCCGGCGGAGCCGCGGATCTCGTGTTTGACCTCGTCGATCGGCACCAGATTATCTGCGCGCCCACGCGATCAGGATGGATTCAAGCCGCGCATTCCCGACAGGCTTTGACGAGGGTAATGAACCGAGCACGGCAATGGCAAGAGCGGGGCGTACCAGTCGAGCTGCTGACGCAGGCTGAAATCGCTGCGCGGACTGGAACAAACATCTACCACGGAGGGTGGCGCGATCCGCGCGCCGGATCCCTCAACCCCCTCGCCTATGCACGCGGTTTAGCCCGGGCGGCGAAGGCCGCGGGTGCATCGATATTCGAGAGCAGTTCGGTTGCTTTGCTGAAGCGAAAAGGAGCAGGCTGGGAAATCAGGACCCATGAAGGTGTTCTGAATTCGCGACAGGTTCTGGTCGCAACCAACGGATATACTTCGGATCTGGTGCCGGGGCTCAAGCAGTCAATCCTGCCGGTGCAAAGCATGCTGATCGCTACAGAAGTTCTTCCAGCGGCCTTGCGCGATAAGATCCTACCTAGAGGCGTAGTGCTCTCGGAAACACGCAAGCTCGCGTTCTACATGCGTCAGTCCATTGATGGGCGCCTGGTCTTCGGTGGCCGCGGATCCGTCGGTACGCAGGAACGTGCCGAGTTAATTGGGGCTCTCTCCGCTGGAATGGTGCGGACCTTCCCTGACCTCCAAGGAACTCGGATCGAAACCAGCTGGTCCGGCCATTTAGCATTGACCATGGATGGTTTGCCGCATCTGCATGCGCCTGAACCCGGCTTGTTTGTGGCGCTTGGATATAATGGCCGCGGGATTGCACTCAGTACCGCCTTTGGCAAGATTGCGGCCCTCTGGTTGAGTGGAGAGGCGGATCCTGTTTATCCAGTAACTCCTATCAAGCCGATCGGCTGGCACAGATTGCGCGAGCCAGTGATGAACATCGGCATTCGCTGGTACTGGCTCAAGGACAGGATGGGCTTCGCCTCATGACGATAGCGGTCGTCGAACGGCGACCGAGAACAAGAAATACAACGGGAACAAGCCTTAAGTCCGCTTAGGCACCACTCACAACACAACGGGAGTACAGGATATGAAAAATTTCCTTGGACTATGTGCAGCGACCATGATCGGCTTTCTTGCCGCCAATCCTGTGGTTGCGGAAGAAATCACAGCCAGCGTCTGGTTTCCCGACACGCACCCTCTAACGCGCGACGGGTACCTTGCTCTGGCCAAAGAGCTTGAAGCTCGCTCGAACGGCGAGCTGACCATGCAGGTCTATACCGGGACCGCCTTGTTGCCGCCGGTGGCGCATCTTTCGGGGCTGAAGGACGGTTTGGTTCAGATGACCTATCACGCGGGTACTTACACACCTTCGGATCTTCCCGAAGATAACGTGGGCGCGGTTCTTGCCATCGGACTTGATGATCCAATGGTGACAATGATGGCAGTGGCGGATTTTTACATGAATGATCCAGCCATGAAGGCCATGTTCGATCGCCACGACATCGTTTTCTTGGGGGCATACGCGTCTCCAGTCTATGAAATGATGTGCAACAAGGAGATCACCACGCTTGAGCAGATCCGCGGAGCCAAAATGCGGATGCCCTCCCCTATCCACACCGCGTGGGCGACCTCGGTTGGGGCAGCTTCGGTGAATGTGCCTTCCTCCGAAATGTATAGCGGGTTGGAAAAAGGGCAGCTTGATTGCGCGGTAAATGCGCTGAACGACCTGAAGTCCAGATCTCTCTGGGATGTTGCCAAGCACGCGACACGTCTCAGCTTCGGCCCTTACTTCGCCGGCTGGGAGTACGCCATCGATCGCGATACCTGGACCGGATTGAGCGAGGACCATCGGCGCCTGATGCTTGATGCCATCGCCGACAACACGGTGGACCTGATGATTGCCTATCAGGCCACAGTTGATGAAGCGGTCGCGGAAGCGGCATCACAGGGTGTGACCATCTCGGAGCCTTCGGCGGAACTCCAAGCTTCTCTGGACACGTTCGTTAACGAGAATGCGACTCGCATTGCGACCGAGACAGGGGCGCAACTTGGTGCGCAGGATACTGACGGCATCATCTCCCGCTTCGGCGAAACCTACGCCAAGTGGGAGAAGCTCCTGACAGACGTGCCACGGGAAGACGCCGAGGCTCTGCAGAAGATCTTCCGTGCCGAACTTTATGATAAAGTCGATGCAGCGTCCTATGGCCAAAACTGAGGCTTAAGAAAAGTGCGTCGGCAACGGCGCACTTCTTCCTGAGGAGACCGCCATGTTCGACGCCGTCCTT
>DASYHX010000061.1:0-1621 GCA_035998065.1 Pseudorhizobium sp. | reverse complement strand
GTTCATCGTCTTCGAGGATGCGGATCTGGACGAGGCAGTGGCTGGCGCCATGGCCTCCAAGTTCCGGAACTCCGGCCAGACCTGCGTGTGCGCCAACCGTTTCTATGTTCAGGATTCGATCTACAACGACTTTGTGGATCGACTTGCTGCGCGGGTGGCCAAACTAGTGCCCGGCGACGGCTTCGATCAAACTTCGGGTCAAGGCCCTCTGATCGACGAAGCCGCGGTTCTGAAGGTGGAACGGCATGTCGAAGACGCTTTGGCATTGGGGGGCAGGCTGGTCACAGGCGGCCATCGAGTCGATCCTGGATCCCGCTTCTTCGCACCAACCGTTCTGGCCGAAGTGTCTGCCGGGGCGCTGGTGGCCAGGGAAGAAACGTTCGGACCCGTGGCGGCAGTGCTGCGCTTCACGACGGAACGTGAAGTTATTGACGCTGCCAACGCGAGCCCATTCGGATTGGCCGCGTACGTCTACACAAGCGATTTGACCCGGGCCTTTAGAATGATGGATGTGCTGGAAACAGGCATGGTTGGGATCAACACGGGCCGACTGTCCAACGTTGGGGCTCCTTTCGGGGGCATAAAGGAAAGCGGGAACTCTCGCGAGGGCTCGAGCCATGGTCTGCATGAGTTCACCGACTTAAAGTATTGCAGCGTTGGCCTGTCCGCTGCACGACTAAGTCAGTAGGGCGAGGGCAAGAAGAACGTGCGAACACAGGTGGTTCTACTGGCTGCTGGGGCCATGCTGGCCTTTGCCGCCAACTCGGTTCTTGCGCGCCTAGCGCTTGGAGCCGCCGACGCTGGCGCAGCCGTCTACACCGGCGCACGCCTCCTTTCAGGCGCCGCGACGCTGGCGATCATCGTGGGTCTTCGCATGAAGGTCTCCACCGTTGCCAGGATGAATGATAGCTGGCCCGGGGCGCTCACCCTGCTTGGCTTTGCACTCGCCTTCTCCGTGGCGTATGTCGTGCTGGGGGCAGCAACCGGCGCCCTCATCCTCTTCGGCAGCGTTCAGTTCAGCATGTTGGGCTGGGCGATTTTCAAAGGCGAGAGACCAAACGCCATTGAATGGCTGGGGGTGGGCGTCGCCAGCGCGGCGTTGATTTTTCTGCTCGGTCCCAGTCTTCAGGCTCCCCATCCAATGGACGCGATGCTCATGATGATCGCTGGAGCGTGTTGGGCGGCATACTCGGTGATCGGACGAGGGTCACGTGCACCGCTGGCAGACAATGCCAGCAATTTCATACGCTGCGCCCCTGTCGCCATTCTGCTGATGGTCGCTGGTTTGCTTAGCGAGCCGCTCACCGCTGCCGGTCTCGCCTATGCAGTGATGTCCGGCGCGATCGCTTCAGGGGTTGGCTACGCCGTGTGGTACTCGGTGCTGCCCAGTCTCAGTCGGACGAGCTCCGCGTTCATCCAGCTGACCGTCCCCGTTTTGGCCGCAGCAGGTGGAGTGCTTCTCATTGGTGAGCAGATGACGGGTCACCTGCTTCTAGCCTCGGCGGGCGTGATCGGTGGAATCGCTCGGACCTTGTGGGGAAGCAAGTGGGGCCAAGGAAGCGCAAACGCACGCTCCTAGAACAACGACAGACCACGTTGCGCATCCACATCGTGGTTGGTG
>DASYHX010000421.1:0-16072 GCA_035998065.1 Pseudorhizobium sp. | reverse complement strand
CGCTACGAATTCCTTGGCCCGCGAACGCCAGATCGCGCCAACAAAGAGCCATGAATCCTACTGCCGGCAATCGGCTCAAACCGGCCGTCAGTTTAAGTCTCACTCCACCATTGCGTGCTTCTGCGCAACACGTCGGCCAAGACTGGCGCGGATGCCGTTATCTAACTGGGAAATGCCTGTAGAACGTGGAAATCGACACACCAATTGCAGAGGCAATCTCGGTGGCCGACATCTCGGTTTTCAAAAGTTTTTCGGCAGCGGCCCTACGCTGTTCAGTCATTACAGATCTTCGCCCCCCAAATCTCCCTTTACGACGAGCAACGTCGAGTGCCGCATTCGTTCGCTCCCGAACCAGTTCGCGCTCCATCTGGGCCATCGCGGCAAGAATGTTGAACACGAGACGTCCAGCTGTTCCCGATGTATCGATGCCGTCGGTGATCGAGCGGAGACCGATCTGTTTGCCTTCGAGCTCAGCGGCAAGGTCGACCAATCCCTTCATCGTGCGACCCAAGCGATCCAGCTTCCAGACCACGATAACATCGCCAGGGCGCGCATAATCGATCGCCTCTGCAAGGCCAGGACGGTTCACCCTCGCCCCGCTGGCCTTGTCAGAAAACTGACGCTCGCAGCCGGCGCGTTGCAGGGCTTCGATCTGCGGCGTCAAATCCTGGTCGGCCGTCGACACTCTCGCGTATCCAATCAACATGCGGTTTTCTCAAAACTCATCGACAAGACCCTGCAAAGCTGGTTACTAACGAACATGGGTTTTGAACAGTCTGCATTTTGGAGGCGATCCTTGGAAACGAGACGTTTAGAACTGCGGGCAGGAGATTTCCCATGACCGCGTTCCAAAACCGATCGTTTGCGAGAACACCCCTGCCTACCTGGCTTCATCCGCGAAAGCACGAAGATGGTACCCATCCGTCATGCCGTACAAGGCCGAAGCAGGGGCCGGGCCGACGAACTTACCGCTCTCATCGTGCTATCGCGGATGAAACGGCTTCTCTTCGTGCTTTCGCGGATGAAAGGCCCTCTTCGTGCTTTCGCGGATGAAACGACCTCTCTTCGTGCTTTCGCGGATGTTGGTCCCAGACCCCACCAACCGCTAGGATGAACCCTATGGCACCGAAGCAACGCGACCTCTTTATAATGGACAGCCCGCTCCTCGCTGACGTGCGGGGCGATCGGTCGTTGATGGCGTTCCCATTCTTCGCACTAAGCAAAGGTAAGTGGACAAAACCACTCGCCTACGACAACGGAACCGTGTCGATCGAGATTGTCCCGACCGCCAAGGGAGCCGCGACGATCTACGACAAGGAAATCGTCCTCTACATCGCCAGCTTAATGATCGCCCGTCTTGAGGCTGGAGAGGAGGTGGCCCAGGAGTTCCACTTCACAGCCCACGACCTTTTCTGCGTCACCGGAAACAATCCATCCGCGCGATCCTACAGTCGTCTCTCGCAGGCATTGGAGCGGTTACAGGGCACGCAGATCAAGACTAACATCGAGGCGGGCGGCGAAGGTGAGGAAGGCTATTTTTCGTGGCTGTCCGAGGCGAAGCTTTACTACACCCGGAATAAGGATGCCCAGAGCGATGTCCGACGACTAAAAGCTATCCGCGTACGGCTTTGCGACTGGCTTTACCGAGCAATCCTCCATGACCGGCAAATACTCAATTACGCCAACGGGTATTTCCAACTCGGTCCAGTGGAGCGCCGATTATACGAAATAGCGCGGTCCACTTGCGCCACGGGACCGCATGAAATGGACCTGGACGAACTGCGCCGTCAGCTCGGCTACCAAAACTCCCTGCCGCACTTCCGGCACGCCTTGAAAGCGATCGCGGAGGCCGACGCCATCCCCGACTACCGCCTTGTTCTGATCGGAGCAGAGGCCGCATCGCCCAAAAGTCGCCCGCCGAGTTATAGCCGCGTGCGTATCGAACCACGGAACACACTAATCGCAGCCTGAAGTTGCCAACTTGGTATTGCGATTCGCGTTCATCCGCGAAAGCACGAAGAGGGCCTTTCATCCGCGAAAGCACGAATAGCCGGACCCCTTTCATCCGCGATAGCACGAAGAGAGGCCGTTTCATCCGCGAAAGCACGAACGATTCCCCTTCCCCATCCGCGAAAGCACGAACGGTTCTTCTTTCATCAGCAAAGTTAATTTTGCAAAATCGGGGCCGCGGATAATCGCGAGCGATGATCCAAGATATGGAGCGACCGTGACCACATAAACGAATGCCCGGCACGAAGGCCGGGCACCCTGGAACGTGATGAGCGATGCTTGCAGGCATCGATCGGGCCACAGACAGTCCCTTCTCATACCCGTTCCCGAGCTTTTGTTCAAGGGAGCGCCCTTCGCGCCACGCTATAGTTTTGCCTGGTCCCGGTCCCAACAAGGGGACGGAAGATGGGAGCTATTACCCTCGCGAAAGCCAGCTTCATGGCGCTCGACCAAATCGAGCGTACGCGGCCGAAATCACGATCGGGGGCGGCAAACCCGACGCGCGCGCATGTTCACCCAAACAGCCGCAAGGCCGGCACGTTCGAGGACGACTTCTTCTACCGCTACGCCAAGGGCGAGCCGGATCGGCTCTACAAGAACGCCACGGAACTGCTGAAGCGCAAGAACGCGGTCCGCCGGCTTGCCCGCGCCGAGGGGCGACCACTCACCGAAGATGAACAGCTCCTCACGCTGATAACGCCCGCAGCGGTACGCGTGTTCAAGGAGCTTACCGATCTTGCCCGCAACTGCGCTGGCAAGGTGTTCCCAACCTGGGAATGGATCGAGACGCACACCGGACTCTCTCGCGCGAGCGTTGGACGCGGGCTATCGATCCTCTCCAAAATGGGATTGCTCGACAAACAGCGCCGGTGCGTACCGATCGATCCTCCCGCCGATCGTCCAAAGGCCCGCAACGCACAAACGTCCAACGTCTATCGGATGAGCTTTCCCAACAGGCTCGCGCGATTCCTTCCGCGTTTTCTACGGCCCATTCCTCTCCCCGATGACGTGGTGCAGCGTGAGGTCGACCGGATCGAAGAGATCGAGGCGATGAGGCTATGGCGCTCGCCCCGACAGGTTGTTGCCGAGGAGATTGTGGATGTGGACCTGCGGCGCATATTGGACAGCCTCGCCATGGCCATCGAGAACCAAGAGTCTCAAAAAAATGGTCAACCGCTCCTAGATTCATATTATATAAGCTGTGAGAAGAGTTGGCCTGGTCGGCCAACGCCCTAACGCCTGACGGCGAGACAGCCCTAGAACCACCAACCCCGACTAGCCACAGCCGCCAACGCCAGATTGAGCCGTGGAACGCGGCGCTGTGCGCCGCGGTGCTCCCGAAAGGAGCAAGCGTTTACCGTGGCGCTCAAAAGGCCGCCTTCATGCTTGGTTCAGCTGATTTTCGTTGATGAACGGGACCATAGCGCCAGTCTGCGCTGTCAAACGGCGTTCAAAAGGGACCCCCGATCGGCGTCGAAGAGGGACCCCTTTTCGGATATGATGTTGGTTTGTTGAAGATGGCCTTGCGCTGCGTGCGGCGGAGGGCGGGCGTAGCCCGACCGGAGGCGCGCGCAGCGCAAGATAGATTTTTGAAGGCGCCGAAGGTGGCTGTCAGCTGCGGTTTTTGAAGCGCCAGCTGTCGTTGCCCGTCTCGACGATATCGCAGTGGTGGGTGACGCGGTCGAGCAGCGCCGTGGTCATCTTGGGATCGCCGAACACGGTCGGCCATTCACCGAAGGCGAGGTTCGTGGTGATGATGACGCTGGTGCGCTCATAAAGCTTGCTGATGAGGTGGAACAGCAACTGCCCTCCCGAGCGGGCGAACGGCAGATAACCGAGCTCGTCAAGCACGATCAGGTCGAGCCGCGACAGCTGCGCCGCCAGGGTCCCGCCTTTGCCGATCCGGGTCTCCTCTTCGAGGCGTGTCACCACTCTACGGCTTTCGCAAGCGTGACAGGCAATGAGCCCGCATAAACGTCTCATCTGGCCAAGCGGTGTGGCCAGCGCGATCGCGGCCCCCTCGCCTCACATCTTCGATCGCGGAAAAATCAGCGCGTCCATGGACAGGGCGCCGCCGCCATGCGCGATCAGAGGCAGCAGGATCGCGGCCCAGCTCAGATGCGTCGGCCAAGCGTCAGGATACACGAATGTCTGGATCACCAGGGTCATGCCGAGCAGAGCGCCCGCCGACAACCGCGTGAACAGGCCCAGCACCAGCAATATCGGAAAAAGGTGCTCGGACCAGGTCGCCATCGTCGCCGCAATCCCGGGCGGGACGAGCGGGAGGGCATATTCGGTGCGAAACAGCTCATATGTGCTGTCGGTGATGGTGATGACGCCTTCCACCTTCGTCCGGCCCGACTGGAAGAATATGGCCGCGACGCCCAGGCGGGCGACCAGCAGCAGCAGCGCGTCCGGTAACAGCGCCTCTATCCGCCGGACAACGGCGTCACGCAAAGGCAAGAACTGGGTCATCGTTGGTCTCCAGGAAGGTCGGCCGGGGCGAGATGAGGCCCCGGCCGCGATGTTCATGCCTTGGGCGAAAGCGAGCCGTTGCCCTTGGGGGTCTTGATCGAGGTGCAGGTTCCGGCCTTCACCAGCTTCCAGGCGTTGCCCTGATAGTCGACCTTCGACGTGCCCGCGCAGCTGGTGCCGGCGCCCGCCGCGCAGTCGTTCTTGCCGGCCAGCGAGACGCCGTAGCATTTCTCCATCTTCGGCTTCGTTTCGGCATGGGCGGACGCCGCGAGAGCGCTGGCGGAAGCGATGGCGATGCTGGCGGCGATCGCCGCATGAGTGGTGCGCATGATGATGTCCTCTTCGATCCGTCGCCTCTTCGCGCGGCCCGGACAGGAGCCGGACCGCGCGGTGACCGGGGAGGAGGCGGGGAAGCCCGTGTCACATCGACCAGTTCGGGAAACGACAGGGTGCGGTTACAATGCGCTCGCGCAAAAAATTATCGGTCGCTGTCGTAACCGACGACCGGGCTCGTGCGAACAAGCGGGCGAGGAGACTGAATGCAGACGACAGAGGGGCATCTGCGCGCGTTGATGATCGATGGGCTTGGCGGAGACGCCGCCGCCCATGCGGCGTTGCTGCGCCTGCTTGTCCCGCTGCTGCGGGGTTTCTATCGACGCCGGGTTCGCGGCGCCGACGACGATATCGAGGATATGGTGCAGGACACCCTTATTGCCGTTCACACACGCCGTGCGACCTATGATCCCGAGCGCGCCTTCACAGCGTGGCTCTACGCCGTTGCGCGGTACAAGATGATCGACCATTTTCGCCGCGTCGGCCGGCTGAGGCCGATCGACGATCTGGCGGATTCCCTGGTCGCGGACGAATTCGAGGCCAGCAGCATCGCCAGGCTCGATATAAATGATCTGCTGGAGCAGCTTCCGCCCAAGCAGGCGCGGATGATCCGCGCGATCCGGCTTGAGGGACTGAGCGTCGCCGAAGCCGCGAGCGCGGAGGGAATCGGCGAATCCGACGTCAAGGTATCGGTGCATCGCGGGCTGAAAGCGCTGATGGCGCGGGTGCACGGGGCCGTGCGATGAATACGGACGATCTGATCCAGACCCTTGCCGGCGACACCCGCCCGGTGGCCCGAAACAGCATCGCGCGGCGGTTGGTCGTCGGTGTGTTCGCCGGCGGCGTCGCATCCGCGCTGATGATCATGGCGTCGATCGGCGTTCGCCCGGATCTGGGAGCGGCCATGCAGGGCGCGTCCTTCTGGTTGAAGTGGGGATATACCTTGTCCCTGTCGATCGCCGCGCTGATGACGACCGCCCAGCTGGCGCGCCCCGACAGCGGGCGATTGCGCGGCTTGTGGGCGCTTGCAACACCCGTCATGCTTCTTGGCGTGGTCGGCCTTGTCGAACTGGCGCAAACGCCGCACTCGCAATGGATGGCGATGTGGCTCGGTCATAGCTGGAAGAGTTGCCCCTGGCTGGTCCTTTCGCTGTCCGTCCCGATCTTTGTAGGCCTGCTATGGTCCTTCCGCCGTCTAGCCCCCACCCGTCTGCGCGCCGCCGGGGCAGCCGCTGGACTGGCGGCGGGAGCCTTCGCTGCGACAGTCTACTGCATCCATTGTCCGGAGGTGTCGGCGATCTTCGTGCTGACATGGTATTCGCTGGGAATGCTGCTCGCGGCCTTTCTCGGCATGATTGTGGGGCCGCGGTTGCTCCGCTGGTGAAGCCGGATTCCAGCTCCGCCAGACCATGTCGCCGCCGGTCGCGGAAATTTCGGACTGCCCTGTAACCGCCGGCCGCGCCCGACCGAAAGACAGACGCCATCTTGGCTCAACATTCTTCCGGAGAGTTCCTCATGCACACCTACAACACCGGCATCGGCATCGCCGCTTCCGCAGCCGCCATCGCGATCGTGGCCGCCGCCGCCCCTGCCGTGGCGAAGGACGACGCGAACACGAAGGTCGTTCACTGCTACGGCGTCAACAGCTGCAAGGGCACGTCGGACTGCAAGACCGCCAGCAACGAATGCAAGGGCCAGAATGGCTGCAAGGGCCAGGGCTTCAAGGCCATGACCGTCAAGGCGTGCAAGGCGGCCGGAGGCAGCCTGACCGAACCGAAATGACGTTCCCATGTCCGGCGCGCACAGGTGCGCCGGACAGTCCTTGCCAACAGGAAGCGTGCCCATGATCCCGTCATTTCCAGGTTTCGGACTTGGCCTGCGCAAACAGCATTATGCCGACTTTCTGGACGACCGTATCGACGTCGATTTTCTCGAGGTGATCTCGGAGAATTTCATGATCGACGGCGGCCGACCGCGACGGATCCTGCGCGATATTCGCGCGCGCTACCCCGTCGCCCTCCATGGCGTGTCCATGTCCATAGGCTCCGCCGATGGCCTCGACGGCACCTATCTCGCCCGGCTTCGCGCGCTGGTGGACGACATCGAGCCTCTGTTCGTGTCCGATCATCTCAGCTGGTCGCGGATCGAGGGGTTCAGTTCACACGATCTGCTGCCCCTGCCCTACACGCAGGAAGCATTGGATATCGTCAGCGCCAATATCGACCGCGCGCAGAATGCGCTGGGACGCGCGATGCTGATCGAAAACCCGTCGACCTATATCGACTTCGCTCCGGCGGACATGACCGAATGGCAGTTCCTGGACGCCCTGTGCGCGCGAACGGGCTGCGGGCTTCTGCTGGACGTCAACAATGTGTTCGTCAGCGCCAGCAACCATGGCTTCGACCCGATCGCCTATCTCGACGCCGTGCCGCATGACCGCGTGCGCCAGATTCACCTCGCCGGGCACAGCCAGGGCGAACGCCTGCTGATCGATACGCATGACCAGCCGGTGCCCTTGTCCGTCTGGCATCTCTACGCGCATGTCCTCCCGAAGCTCGGGCCGGTCGCGACCATGATCGAGCGCGATGACGCCATTCCGCCCTTGGCGGACCTGATGGCCGAACTCGCCATTGCCCGCGGAATCGCCGCCGGCGGTATGGAGAAGGCGGCATGAGCCTGCTGGCGCTTCAACGCGACATGCGGGACTGGCTGACGCAGGAAGACATGGCCGCAGCCGCACGCATCGGCGTGACTGCGGAGCCCGGTCTGGCCGTCTATCAGAACAATTACCGCACCCAACTGGTCGCCTGCCTCGAAAGCAGCTTTCAGCGGACCCGCGACTGGATCGGCGAGGACATGTTTCTTCATGCCGCGGTGAATCATATCGACAGCGTGCCGCCGAGCAGCTGGACGCTCGACGCCTACGGGCGGGACTTTCCGGCCACGCTGGCGCGGCTTCATCCCGCAGATCTTGAGATCGCGGAGATTGCCGCCATCGAGCTCGCGCTGGAAGACCTGTTCGTCGCAGCTGACTGCGTCGCCGTAGGAGTGGAAGATTTGGCCGACGTTGATTGGGATCGCGCGATAGTGACCTTCGCGCCGTCGATCGACCTCCTGCATCTTGAAACCAACGGGTTTGCGATATGGCAGGCCCTGGTCGACCAGAAGGAGCCCCCCGAGCCCCGATATCTGGACAAGCCCGAGGTCGCCCTCCTGTGGCGCGAGGGCGAACAATGCCGCATCAGGATCGTGGGCGACGCCGAGTTGAAGGCGTTGCTCAACCTACGGCGAGGCATGACGTTCGGCGAGCTGTGCGGCGACAGCGCGCTGTCGCTTGGCGACCAGGCTGGCGCGGCGGTGGTCGGACAATGGCTGGGCGCGTGGCTATCCGACCAGATGATCGCCGCCATCAACTAGGCCTCGCGCACCGGGCCGCGAGGCGCACAACCAGCCGTGAAGATCGCGCCATCTCCGGTATCCTTGCCCCTGAGAACTGGGGATTGGGATCACACCTCAAACCATGGTAGGACGTCCGCCGCCGAACGGGCATAGGCATCTGCAGGCGGCGGAGGATTTGCCATTCCGATGAAGACGATAGGTTTGGTGGAACTCGCAAGGATCGCCGGCGTCCACGTCTCCACGGTGTCGCGCGCGCTGGATGACAATCCCCGGGTTTCGGCCAAGACGAAGACGCGCATCCGGGCGCTGGCGGAAGAACATGGCTTTCGCCTCAATCAGACGGCGAGCTTCTTCCGCAAGCGCAGGACCGGCGCTGTGGGCGTGGTTTTTCCGCTGGGGCACGAGGTGCAGCAAAGCCTGTCCGATCCCTTCTTCATGGGTTTGCTCGGCCCCCTCGCCGACGCGCTGGCGGAGCAGGGTTACGACCTGCTGCTGTCCCGCGTCGTGCCGGGCGACGAAAGCTGGCTGGAGAATATGGTTCTGTCCGGCCGGGTCGATGGCATCATCCTGATCGGTCAATCGGACCAGACCGATGTCATAGAAGGCGTGGCGAAACAGTTCGCGCCGCTGGTCGTCTGGGGCGCGCATCGCCCGGATCTGGCGCAGATCACCGTCGGCACCGACAATCTGTCGGGCGGAGAGATGGCGGCGCGACATCTTATCACCATCGGGCGGCGCAGGCTGGCGTTTCTCGGCGATCCGACCGTCCCCGAATTCGCCGACCGCTATGCGGGCTTCCACCGCGCCATCGGTCGGGCCGCGGAGGTCGAGGAAATCCTGCTTCCCCTGCACCTGACCGATCAGGACGCCTATCAGGACATGGCGCGTTATCTGGAAGGACACGCTTCGCCGGACGGCATCTTCGCCGCCTCGGACGTGATCGCGATGAGCGCGATGCGGGCTGTGGCGGACCAAGGGCTGCGCGTGCCGCAGGACGTGTCGATCGTCGGCTATGACGACATCAGCATTTCCGCGCATACGGTTCCGCCACTCACCACCGTCCGCCAGGATATGCGCAGCGGCGCGCGGCTGCTCGTCGATCTCCTCATGCGCCGCATGGGCGGTGAGACGGTGTCGTCCGTCGCGATGAAACCAGAACTGATCCTGCGCGGGTCGGCCTAGATCAGGCCGCCACGCCACGCTCCTCCGTCATGCGCAACGTCGCCGCCGCCGCGACCAGCATCATGGCGCCCGACAGGAGGAGCACGTTGCGGGGATCGCCCCCCAGCAACGGTCGGTAGATGAGCGGCATCACGAGCGTTTCGATCATCATCGGAATGACGATAAACATGTTGAAGATGCCCATGTAGACTCCGGTTCTGGCAGGCGGGATGGCGCGCGCCAGCATGACATAGGGGTTGCCCATCAGGCTGGCCCAGCCGACGCCGACGCCGATCATTGCGGGAACGAGGCCGATCCTGCTCGTCACCAGGCTGAGCCACAGCATGGCGGCGCCGACCAGCAGCATCGCGCCCGCATGCACCGGCCTCGCGCCGACCCGCCGGACGATCGGCATCATCGCGAACGCCGCGATGAAGGCGACGAAATTGTAGAGCGCGCCCGCCTGCCCCGTCACAAGGACGGCTTGGCGGAACGCAGCGCTGCTCGCGTCCGCCGTGCCGAACAGCGACCGGCCAAGGGCAAAAGCGATATATTGCCAGTAGGCGAACATCGCGAACCACTGGAACAGCATGGCGACGGCCAACTGCCGCATGGGTCGAGGCATATCGCGCAGCGCCGCCATAAAGTCGCGCGCCGCCGCCTTCGCCGTCAAAGCCTCGCCATCGATGCGCGCGCGATCCTGCGGGTCGAGCGGCAGTTCGGGGACGCGCATGACCGAGTAGAGGATCGTCGTCTGCGCAGCTTAAGAGCGCTAATCCAACGATGCCACCCTTCCCTTCGCGCGCTCAACGCGACTGCATCCCTTAGCGCAAACTGATCCAGCCTCCGGTAACTTCGGCACGATCAGAGAGTTAAGGAAGCGACAGGATCTTACTGTTAGGTAGCGAACATGCCCCAAGCGACAGTTCAGGCCTGGCTCTCCCTCTATGCCGCCGTCGGCGTCATGGCATTAATGTGCGCTACCTTCGCAATTGCCAAAACAGCTTACGACTATCGACAGGGGGGAATCGGTCTTCCCACAACATCGACGCTGGATAAGATGCTCGTGCTCCCCAGGGTCTGGGTACGTTGGCAGATCAACTATCTCCAAGGTGCGCCGGCAGTTTTATGTATTGCGATCTATTTTGCACACTATCTGGGGTTTGAAACACTCGTTGATGTGTAGGCAAACAATTCGACCCCCCTGCCCTGCGCTATCCTAGGAAGACTGGGGTGGGAAGCCGTCTGGATCGACGCCATTCTTGACACGCCGTTGCTCCAACCCTTGGTGATTGCGGCAACATAATCGATCGTCTCACGGAACGGCGGTATCCGGCCGAGCATACGAACGCGACCCGGACCGGCATTATAGGCTGCCAGCGCCAAGTCGACCCTTTTGAACTCGTCTAGGTGAGAACGAAGATACCTCGCCCCTCCCCTCAGATTGGCAAGCGGATCGCGAGAGTTGTAAACGCCCAACCCGCGCGCCGTGCCAGGCATCAACTGGGTCAGGCCAACGGCGCCCTTGGGCGAGACCACAAGCGGATCATACTGGCTTTCCTGGGCCACTAGAGCGTCGAGAAGGCCGGTCGGGACCCCAGCTTCACAAGCTACGGCTGAGATCATCGGGAAATAGCGCGCTCTTCGTGCCTCCTGCCAAGGGGCCAGATCGCCACGCGGACGGTATGGCGTGATTGAGCAGGCGGCCGGACTATACATGAAGGGTGCGACGACATTTTGCGCAGCCCGAGCTGCGCCGGTCATCACCGTGCCGGTCTGCATCCAAAGAGGAACAGAAACCGAAGGATTCGGTATATCCGAACCCCAGGCGTTCTCTCCCGCTGTAATATTGCGGAAATCGGCTTGAAGTCTTTCCGGCGAAACACCAATCTCAGGCACGTCTGCTTGCCTGGGGATAGCGCGCGCGGGACCGACATCAATTACAGCACCCCGGGATATGTCACCAAAGGCGACGATCTCGACTCTACGCTGCGACGCAGCGACGGGTGAAGAAACGGCCGCGATCGCTGTTACACCTGTTACAAGTCTTATTGCGAGGCATGAGTTCATAGCTTCAAACAGCCAGAGTCGACCAATCCGGTCAATGTGGAAAAAAATTACACTGTGCGTCCGTCAAGGGGTGACTTGTTGAGCTAAATTGGCAGAGCGCCCCTCTACTCGACGTCAGTCTGATCGTATCAGATCGTGCAACTACCAAATGAGCTTTGCTTCCGGGCCCTAAGTCACTTGGCTTCGGTCAAAGCCCGCTGTGCACGATTGTGTGCACGCCCTCATCGCTCCTCGGCGCATGACGATCCTAATCGGATAATTTGACGAACCGAGTTAGAGGTTATACCGGATTATTGAGATCACCCGATAATCTGGGAAACCGGATATTTAGGAATATCAGGTATGATGTGTTATCAGGTATAAGGGATTATCGGGTAAGCCCTCTTATCAGGTGCAAGGAATTATCGGGTCATCTCGAGTACCCGGTCGACGCCAATACCGGGTTTCCATTCCAATCCGGTTATGGCATATACCAGGTTAATTGCCATATCTGGTCATCGATGAAATCCGGTTGATAAGCATATCCGATTGATACCAAAACCCGGTTTGCGAAAGCGCTCCGGGCAACAACATTCAGGGGGTCCCCATGCCAACAATCACGATCGCGTCCCCGAAAGGAGGGGCCGGCAAGAGTACCACAGCGGTCATTCTGGCCACGGAACTCGCTCACGCTGGCGTGCCCGTTACGCTTCTAGACTGCGATCCGAATATGTCCGTCAGCCTTTGGGCAAGCCGAGGAGCATTGCCTCCGAGAATCAAGGTTCTCAACGACGTGACGGAATCGACAGTCATCAAAACAATCAAAGAATTCGATCGCGATGGGGAAATCGTCATCGTCGACATGGAAGGTGTGGCTTCACGACTGATGTCGCGAGCGATATCGCAAGCCGATCTTGTTATTACACCGATGCGAGCAACCACTCTCGATGCAACAATCGGCGCACGCGCGATCGCCCTGATAATGGAAGAAGAGGAATCGCTGGGTCGGCAGATTCGATATGCCGCGGTATTCACGATGACAAAAACAGTCCGTTCCAAGCAGCATTCCGGGATTGTCGCTTCGCTCCGTGGACAAGGCGTTGACGTTATAGAACCCGACCTGTTGGAACGATCGGCTTTCTCCAGCCTCTTCGAATTCGGTGGCGATCTCTACACGATGCCACCCCAGGGGAATGCAGTCGCAGCACAGCAGAACGCCTCAGCATTTATGCAAGCCGTCGTAGAACGACTGAAGGAGACTGCACGATGACCGAAAAGCCAAGTTTCGCCATCGACATCGGTGGCCTGAAAACCCGGCCAAAACCACAAGATGCGTCTGCACTCCGAGCGGCAGACGAGGCGGCAGAAGAACATGGGTTCGTTTCTCGCGACCCTGAACCTCGCAAGGCTGGTCGGCGTCCAAGTCCAAGAACAGGACAAGTCCACGCCAAGGTACTGCCGCATGTCGCATTAGAAATCGCGGATGAAGCTCAGCGCCGAGGCGTCACCCAGGGCGTACTCATCGAAGAAGCCTGGGCGCTGTTTACGAAGGACCGCTGATAGGACGATCAGAAAAGGGGAGGGGGGTCGAGCAGACGAGAAAGGATATGTGATGCCCCTCGTTGCCCTTAAACCCACCCAGACCCTCGTCGATATCGTCGGCACCCTTGGCGGCACATGGCACGGCTTCAACGCCATGTGCCGGTGCCCTGCGCACGCAGATTCCAAACCCAGCCTGTCGCTGCGGCAAGGGCATGACGGCATCCTGGTCCATTGCTTTGCCGGCTGCGCGGCAGACGACGTCCTGCGCGAGATCGCCCGCATCGAACCGGGTCGTCGCTACGAGCCACCTCCCGCCCAGCGCGCTGGACGCCCCGCAAATCTCGAGCGATTGTGGAACGATGCTCTCCCGATCGAGGGTACGCCGGCGCAAGCCTATCTGCGCTTTCGCGGTATCACCGGCACATTCGACGACTTGCGCTTTCATCCGCGCTGCCCGTGGGGTCCAAAGCCCCTGACCCGTTTTCTCCCGGCCCTCCTGGTCGCGGCGCGGGAAGGGCGCGTACTTCGAGCGATCCAGCGTATTTTCCTCGACCTTGAGACCGGGAGCTATCTCGACAAGGTCACCCTGGGAACGCCGGGCGGCGCGACGTGGCAGGGGGTGCGCGTTCGCGAGACACTCGCCCTTGGCGAAGGGTTCGAGACGTCGGCTGCCTTCAGCCAGATCCACGGCATTCCCTGCTGGGCGACCCTTGGCGCAGCGCGCCTCGACCGTGTTTATATCCCCGCGAGTGTCACCACGCTCATCTTCGCCGAGGATAATGATTTCGAAGGGCGGCGCGCGCGGCGGAAAGCCTGGGCCGCCTACCGCCCACAGGGGTTCATCCTCAAGCGGATGCCGCCACCGCCGCGCTTCGGCGACTGGGCCGACGTCCTGAAGCCAGGAGCCTGAAGGGGAGGGGGATCGGGTTTGCGAGCTGCACGAGCAGCCCAAGCCCTGGAGATCCCCATGACCGACCTGTTCGATACGGCGCCTGCCCGCGCCGGAAATGCCACCGCTGCTGCCCGTCACGTCGCGGCCTCGATCGCAAGCGGGGTCAAAATCACCCGCGCCAAGCTTAACGACGCAATGGCAAACGCCTTTGGCGGCAGCGACGCCGATGGCCACTGGACCCAGCGCGAGAGCTTCGAAATCCTCGAGCATGCGACCGTCCTGGCGGTCAATGGCGGGGCAAAGCCTCCAAGCATCGCAGAGGCGATCGCTCTTGTCGGCCGACTTCCCACCCAGACCGTCCGCAGCGAGGAACAGATCGACTGGCAGCAATTCTCGACGCCGCTCGACCTTGCGGCGGTTGCCTGCTTGCTTGCCGCGCCACAGGACGACGATATCGTCCTTGAACCGAGCGCGGGCAACGGCCTGCTGATCGCCTGCCTGCCACCTGTCGCGGCGCTTCATCTCAATGAGATCGACCCGGCCCGCCGCGCTCGGTTAGCAGCGGCCTATCCACTTGCCAGCGTCACAGGGCATGACGGCGCACAGATCGCCAGCGTCATGACGGCAGCACCGCGCCCCGGCCTCATCCTCATGAACCCGCCATTCTCGCGGTCGCTCGGCCGCGGCGCCGATGCGTTGGCAGCCGTCCGCCATCTCCAGGCCGCCATCAAACGTCTGGCACCGGGGGGACGCGTCGTGGCAATCATGCCCGACTGGTTTGCGCAATCGGCACGCATGGCATCGGTCTGGTCGACCACGCTCGCCAGCGTCAGCCTCCGCACCTCGATCCGGCTCACCCATGCCTATGGCAAGCACGGCACCGGGGTCGCAGTCCGCCTTTACGTCATCGACAAGGCCGTGGGCGATACCACGACAACAACGATCCAGCGCCGCGATGTCGCTGACCTTCTCGATGTCCTCGCGATCCCGCCACGCCTGCCAATGACCGCGGTCGCGCCAACGCCTGTCAAACGCAGCGGCCCGATCTCGCTGATGCGCAGCGTCAAGTCGAAGCCCGCCGCCACGCCGCGAATCTTCCGCGCACCGGCGCGCAACGACGTGCTTCCCGTAAGCTATGCCGTCCTCGAAACGGCGGCACCGCTGGCCGAGCAGACCGGCGTCTATCTTCCCTATCGCCCGAGCCGGATCGTCTTCGATACCGCTGGGGAGCATCCGACCGCCCTGGTCGAATCCATCGCCATGGGCTCGATCCCGGCGCCGATCCCCTCCCATGTGCCCGCGCTCCCTGAGCGAACCGTGACGGACAGGCTGTTGTCCTCCTCGCAACTCGAGACCGTCGTCTATGCCGGTCATGCCTGGACCCAGTTCATCCCCGGCCTGTCAAAGCCCGACAAGGAAGGCGTCGGCCTGGTCCTCGCCGACGACGGTCGGGCCTATCGCAAAGGCTATTTCCTGGGCGACGGCACCGGGGCAGGGAAGGGGCGTCAGGTCGCGGCCGTCATTCTGGACAACTGGCTTGCCGGTCGTCGCAAGAATATCTGGATCAGCAAGAACGAAGCACTGCACGCCGATGCGATCCGGGACTGGACCGCGCTGGGCGGTCTTGCCGCCGATGTGCAGCCGCTCTCGCGCTGGAAAATCGACGAGCCGATATCGATGGCCGAGGGAGTCCTGTTCGTCACCTATCCGACCCTGCGCTCAAACCGGGGCGATGCCACGCGGCTCGACCAGATCATTGCCTGGGCAGGTGCCGATTTCGACGGCGTGATCGCTTTCGACGAAGCCCATGAGATGGGCGGCGTTGCAGGCGGCGAGGGATCGATGGGCACCAAGAAGGGGTCGCAGCAGGGCATCGCAGGGGTCCTGCTCCAGAACCATCTGCCGCTCGCGCGCGTGCTCTATGCGTCCGCCACCGGCGCGTCCGAGGTCAACAATCTTGCCTATGCGGTGCGGCTCGGCCTGTGGGGGCCAGATACCGCCTTCGCCAACCGTGAAGCCTTTATCACCCAGATCCGTCAGGGTGGCATCGCGGCGATGGAGCTGGTCGCCGTGCGCCGTGGTGGCGCGATTGAAAGGAGTGATGACATGTCATCTGGATAGCTGGAAGAATCCATGCGCCCCCGACTCACCGGTGCCGACGATGAATCGGCTGAAACCTCGAAAGGGGAACGGGACCATAGCATGTCGGGA